>DATCTB010000432.1:0-2266 GCA_036568185.1 Bacteroidales bacterium
ATTCGCTTTATGCTTATGAAGGAACCCCTGGAATTGCGGATTTGAAGATAGATGCTGATTGGACTGACCCATTTATCTGGTCGGGCCAACGAAATAAGGAGCACGCTATTTATAAAAACAATGTAGAAATTCACGAAGAAAAATACCTGACCGACAGGATTACCGAGGAATCAATTGGTTTTATGGAAGAAGAAAAGAATGCACCTTTTTTTCTTTGGGTTTCATACAATGCTCCCCACACACCACTTCAGGCACCTGAAGAATATTTGAAAATGCACAAAGACATTCAAGACCCGGTAAAAAGAATGTATGCTGCCATGATTCACAGCCTTGACGACAATATTGGCGAATTGATGAATTATTTGAAAGAAAGCGGACTTGATCAAAATACACTCATCTTCTTTATCAGCGATAATGGCGGTGCTGAATACACGATGACCACCGACAATGGGCGTTATGAAGGTGGTAAAAATACTGAGTTTGAAGGCGGCGTAAAAGTGCCCATGATTATGAAATGGCAAGGCGTTTTGGATTCAGGCCAGCGCTTCCAGCCAATGGTTAGTTCGATGGATATTTTTTCTACTTCACTAGCGGCGGCAAATGCCAGTTTGATGCCGGACAGGCCGATAGATGGCGTGAACCTTCTACCCTTTTTACAAGAAGCTGTTGACGGAGAGCCCCATGAATACCTTTTTTGGCAGCGCGGTATAAGTAAAGCCTTGCGGACCATTGAATGGAAATTATTATTTAACGATAAAACAGGTGACGAACTGCTCTATAATTTAACGGAAAACAAGTTTGAAAATCCTGATGTTTCGACCACCAATTCAGAAATTGTCAATCAACTTAAAGATGCCCACGCCAAGTGGAGACTAACTCATGCCGAGCCATTATGGCCAGCGGTTATTTATTATATTGCCGAAAAAGACGGTCAGGAATATTTCTTTGAGCAATAACAACTTTCTTCCTTCCAAATTAGGCCTGATTTCATTTAACATTTAATCGCAATTTTATTAATAATTCAAGCTGCGGAGTTGAATTGTTCAGTCGCGGAATGATGAAATATACGTCGAAAAATAATAAAAGGCTGTTAGCTTCCCTGGAGCGAATTATAAAAATCATTACCCGACATTCAATGTCATGTTGCCTGTGAATTAAGGGATGTAGTTTTGCTGAAGATTTGACAGAGACACGAAAGAAAGATTTTAATAATATAAAGTTTAGTAGTTAGTAGTAAGTGGTTTGTAGTGAAGTTAGCCCGCCTTTGGCGGGCTTTCTTTTTTTTAGTTTAAAAATTACCTAAAATTATTCTTTCCCATTAAAACAAAACCCCCGTAAACATTGGTTTACAGGGGCTAATTTGAGGTATCGAGCGGATTCGAACCGCTGTACGTGGTTTTGCAGACCACTGCCTAGCCACTCGGCCACGATACCTTTTTTCATTAAAAGGATTGCAAAATTAACAAAATTTCAGATTATTCAGCATTATTTACTTTGACTAAAAGAATAAAGACAAATCAGGCTTTTCCTTTGGCAAGTTCTGTCAAACAAGCGGGGCAAAGGCAAGAATCGTAATTTTGTTGGATATTTTCGAGGACAGAAGGTTGTAGGTCCACTTCGTAGCACCAGCATTTACCCGATTTGCCGCAGTCGAATTTTGCCCCACAGCGCGGGCAAGTTTCTTCTTCTGTAAGTTTTAATTTCATTTTAGGAACAATTCAACGCTAACAAAATCAATTTTGCCACCCAGTGGTGGATTGAGTTTACGAACTTTAATAGAGGCATCTTCAACGCCTGGAAACTCGGCTTGAATTTTATCCAAAACCCTCCTGCCAAAATGTTCCAACAACTTTGATTTAATTTGCATTTCAGCTTTTACAAGCTGATAAACTGACTGGTAATTAACTGTATCGCTCAGGTGGTCGCTGTGTTCAGCTTTTTCGGTGTTTACTTCCAGAAATAAATCAACCTGGAATTTGGTGCCAATAATCTGTTCCTCGGCAAAGCAGCCGTGGTAGGCAAAAAACTCCATTCCTTCTATTGAAATAATTGCCATAATTTATTCAGTTTTTCCAAGTTTTTCCATGCCTGCTTCTATACGGCTGAGCGTTTCTTTTTTCCCGATAAGGGAAATAATATCAAACAGGTGCGGGCCTTTGGGTTCGCCAACTATTAACAGCCTGAAATTGTTCATGATGGCGCCCATATTGTAGCCATTTTCTTCAATCCAGGCTTTTACTTTTTGCTCGGTATTTTCGGTAGAAAA
>DATCTB010000433.1:0-7506 GCA_036568185.1 Bacteroidales bacterium
ACGGGTTTCATTGCGATTATTTTTCAGATTATGGAAAAGATGATTTTGAAAAAATACTTCAGAATTATATTGGAATAATTATCCGAAGTAAGATAAAAATTGACCAGAATTTCATTGATAAGGGGAGAAACCTAAAGTTTATAGCCAGGGTAGGAGCCGGAATGGAAAACATTGCTTTTGATTATGCTGCACTCAAAGGCATCAAATGCCTCAATGCACCCGAGGGCAACCGTGATGCCGTTGGCGAACACGCAATAGGTATGCTCCTTTCATTGCTAAACAGGCTGAATATTGTTGATGATGAAGTTAGAAAAGGTGTTTGGTTGCGGGAAGAAAACAGGGGTGTGGAATTAGGAGGCAAAACTATTGGAATAATTGGCTACGGTAATACAGGCGGAGCATTCGCAAGAAAAGCCAAGGGTTTTGATGTAAAAATTCTTGCTTATGACAAGTACAAATTCGATTTTTCAGATGCATTTGTTTCTGAAGCAACAATGGAAGATTTATATGAACAATGCGACATTATCAGCTTTCATATTCCATTAACAGATGAAACTACTTTTTTGTGCGACAAAGATTTTTTAAAGAAATTCAAAAAAAACATTTACCTGATTAATACCTCACGAGGTAAGGTTGTAAAAACGGCTGACCTGCTAGAATTTATGGAAACAGGCAAAGTTAAGGGTGCTTGTCTGGATGTTCTGGAATTTGAAAAGAGTTCATTCGAAGGAATTGGAAATGAACATATTCCTTCTGAATTGAAAAAATTATTTCGACTTAAAAATGTAATCCTCTCACCACATATAGCAGGTTGGACTCATGAATCAAACCTGAAAATGGCAATGACGATTTATGAAAAAATTACATCTTTAGAATCTCTCTGAAATCATAAGCTTTAGGATCATCGAGATAAGCTTTTGCTTCTTCATAATCACCCGGTTCTATGTATTGAAGGCCATGTTCAAATACCAATTTTGGTTTGCCACTGTTCATGTTTACCAACCGAGGTTTGATTTTGCCATTTTCATCTTCTACATCTTCAAGGTAGAGTGGGGCGATTACACCAGTTTCGGTGGCAGTAACCATGCAGCCTGTTTGGCCTTCATCATATAATTTTTTCACGCCGTAACCCAGTAGTGCGCAATAAAACTGGTCATAGGCAATCGGCTGCACACAGCGCAATTCGTAACCCAATTCAACCGGACGGCTTTTTACATTTATTCCAAGACTTTTTAATTTATGCTGAAGCAGAATGTTAAAAATGTGGGCCTTGCTAACATTGCCTAATTCCGGGTGCCCATGATCGTCATAAGTAAAATTGATGTCGGAACTTTCAATTTCTTCGTCGCTCATAAAATGAAAGACGCCTTCACTGATAATAACTACACCGTAAGGGATGCCTTCAATTTTCCTTTTTACGATTGATGAAATAATCAGTTTGATAATGCGGTCAAAAGTAACCGTCACATTTTGAAACATTTCAGGAATAATAATCATCGGAAAATGACATGAGGCACCAATGCCGAAAGCCAGGTGGCCAGCCTCGCGCCCCATAGCTGAAACTACAAACCAGTTTCCGCTGGTGCGTGCATCTTCATAAACTGTTGTTGCAATTCGCACGCCCTCCTGTTTTGCGCTCTGGTAGCCGAAAGTTGAAATGCCTTCAGGTAATGGCAAGTCGTTGTCAATAGTTTTTGGAACATGAATATTTTGAATGCTGACATCGTTTTCTTTCAAATATTTTGAAATGCGGTTTGCTGTTGAAGCAGTATCATCGCCGCCAATTGTTACCAGCAGCACCACATTGTTTTCAACAAAGAATTTGGTGTTAAATTCGCTGTCTTTTGGTTTGTGCCTGCTCATTTGCAAAGCTGAACCTCCCCTGATGTGAATATCGTCAGCAAGTGCGAAATCAATTTCCTGCACTTTTGGGCTATCAGCAAAAAGGCCTTTATATCCTTCGTGAATACCTAAAACTTTATAACCTGATTTCAAAAATACCATTGCTACCGAACTGATAACTGAGTTAATTCCAGGTGCCGGCCCACCTCCACACAATATTGCAACCGATTCTTTCATTTTTTTGTCTTGTTTTTTATAAGTGCGCAAAGATAGACATTACGCTAATTTATCGGGTTTAAAATTTGTAAAAAAAGTTTTCAAATTGAATAATTTCCTGGATTATTTGAGTAGTATTCTGAATTTAACCAAAACAATTTTATAATTCTAACTATCTTTGCACCAATGCAGTTTTCGCGGTAGCAAAAAAAAGACAAAATTAATTTCTAATAATAATTTCTAATAATGAAAAAATTTTTATCAAATGCAGTATTAATTATTGCCTTGGTTATGAGCACAACGGGTTTAATTGCTCAAACCATCACCAATGTGCCTGCTCTAACTCAGCTTGCAGATGAGTTTTCTGCCGAATGGGATGCAAATCAAATTAAGGTGCAACAATATGCAGCGGAAAATAATGTTCCGATTTATGAAGTTCGGGAAAACGGAAGAACGGTAGAGTTGGTAGATGTTGTTGATGGCCAGCCGGTGTATCGCACAACCTTTAATTTGGGTGCTGCCCACACTACAAAAGCCTTCCAGCTTTGGGAGGGAGAGTCTTCTGGCCTCAATCTTTCCGGAGAAGGTTACAGCCAATTAGGTGAATGGGATGGTGGCGGAGTGCTTACGACCCATCAGGAATTTATGAATGGCAATACATCAAGAGTAACTAAAATGGATGCTGCCACCAATAATTATCATTCTACTCACGTAGCCGGAACCATGATTGCTGCAGGTGTTCAGCCACTTGCCAAAGGAATGGCATATAAAGCCAACCTGAAAGCCTGGCAATGGTCGAATGATATATCAGAAATGGCAACCGCAGCAGCCTCGGGCCTTGAAATTTCAAACCATTCTTATGGAGGTATCAGGGGCTGGGATTACAATGAAACTACAAATACCTGGTCATGGAAAGGAAACACGAGCGTATCACCTACCGAAGATTATCTTTTCGGATTTTACAGCAATGATTCAAAAGCTGTGGACCAGGTGGCTTTTAATGCTCCTAATTATTTAATAGTCTGGGCAGCAGGAAATGACAGAGGCGATGGGCCCAGCAACGCAGGACAGGATGGGAACCCTGAAAAAGATGGTGGTACAGACGGATACGACTGCATTGCTGCTGAAGGAGTTGCAAAAAACACGTTAACTGTTGGTGCAATAAAGGAAGTTTGGAATTATACTGATCCTTCGGAAGTGTTATCGGCCTATTTTAGCGGCTGGGGACCTGCAGATGATGGACGTGTTAAACCAGACGTTGTTGGAAAAGGGTTGGCAGTTTATTCATGCACCAGCCCGGGCAATACTGCTTATGAATCACTACAGGGAACCTCAATGGCTTCCCCCAACGTTGCTGGTTCTTTGGCACTTTTACAAAGTCATTATCAGGCATTGCATGGTGGAACTCCAATGCGCGCCGCAACTTTGAAAGGCCTTGCAATTCACACCGCCAATGAGGCCGGCTTGTATGACGGACCCGATTATATGTTTGGCTGGGGTGTTTTGAATGCTGAAAAAGCTGCTTTATTGATTTCAGACGATGTTGGCCAAAATTCAATTGATGAACTTGAACTGCAAGGTGGCAATACTTACTCAAGAAATATTACTGTTCCTGAAGGAACTCCTGAATTGAAAGTTACTATAAGCTGGACTGACCCGGCAGGAAATCCTGTTGCAGCGCAGCTAAATCCACGTAATAAAATGTTGGTAAATGATCTTGATTTAATTGTAAAAAAAGGTTCAACAAATTATTATCCATACAAACTTGATCCAGAAGATCCCTCGGCTGCTGCCACTACCAATTCAAAAAATGGGGTTGACAATGTAGAAGTGATTTCAATAAAAAATCCAACACCGGGAATTTATACCGTTTTTATCGATCATGCAGGTTCATTACAAAACAACAAGCAGGCATATTCGTTGATTATCAGTGGTATTGAAGAATACACAGTAGTTCCTGAATGTGTTGACCACATGACCGATCCGGTTGATGGCGGTGTTGACGCCTTTTTGAATCAATGGGTTGAATGGTATCCGGCCTTTTATGCGTCAAGCTATGATGTTTATTTTGGAACTGACGGCGGGGGAGTTAATACACCAACCAATGTTTACAATGGTGAAAATTTCCCAACAAATGGATTTACGCATTATCTCGAACCAGCAACTACCTATTATTTAAAGGTTGTTCCGGTAAATAATGTTGGTGAAGCATCAGGGTGTAATACAATTTACTCTTTTACAACAATGGCGTCAATTAACCAATTCCCTCACCTTGAAACTATGGCCAATATAACCGCACCACAATTGCCACAGTACTGGCAATCGCTCGATAATTCAGACGGTTTCTGGCAAAGTACCAAACTTGGTGGTCACACAGATAGTAAATCAATGATTTGCGTTACCGAAGGCTTTGCTGAAACTGATTTTGACAATTGGGTTATTTCACCTCCATTTGCTGTTGAAGAAGGAAAAGAGTACAATATTTCCTATTATTACAGCAGCTTCTTCCCCGGACATACCGAAGAACTAACTTTGTATTGGGGCGAAACTCCTTATATAGATGACTTGAACACGATAGTTTTCCAGGATATGGAAATAACTAATACATCCTGGCTGGAAGGAAACGGCGTAATAGTGCCAGGATATACTGGTGAGATGTTTTTAGGTTTCCACTTGACAAGTGCGGGAGGAATTGGAGTTATGCTCGACGACATTATGGTTGAAAACTGGGGAACAGTTGGTATCGGCGATAATTTAACTGACAACACGAAAATTTATTATCACTCAGGACAGATATTTGTAAAAACTGACGAAATCTGGAAAGGTGCTGATTTGCTGGTAATGAATTCCTTGGGCCAGGTTGTTTATTCTGGAAATTGTTCCGGAAACGAAACAATCAATATAAGTTCATCAACTGCAACCGGATTGTATCTTGTCAACCTGGTTAAAGATGGACAACGCCTGTCGAAGAAAATAATTATCAGATAATTATTGAACCCTGGTCAGCAACTGAATGGTTGACTGATCTTTTTGTTCGAAATAGATTTTTTTACCAATGGTGAGTTCATTAATGAGCTCACCATTGTAATGTCGGATGGTGATTAAAATAAAATCGGTTTCATATTTTACCGCAAATTTTTCGCTTAATGCCTTTACCAATGGGCCTAGTTTGTTAGCCCTTTCATCAAAACAAGCCGAAAAATTAACAGCTGAATGCTGCATTAAATTAATGTGGGTTTTGTGTTCGCTAAATAACCTGAAAATTGCAACCATATCATCTTCAGTAATATTGGCCATGTTCTGCATGCTAATATTCATTGAAACCTGGTTGTCTTTAACGATAATTTTTGGAACCTTATCATCCATTGAAGTTTCGTGCGAAATAATGGAAGGCGAGGATTCGGGATTATAAAATGAGCGAACCAGAAGTGGAATTTTTTTGATTTTTAAGGGGTGAATTGTTTTTGGGTGAATAACAGAAGCACCATAATAAACCAGCTCAATTGCTTCCTGGTAAGAAATTTGGTCGAGTTTAATTGTCTTTTCAAAGCGCTTGGGGTCAGCATTCATTAGCCCGGGTACGTCTTTCCAGATAGTAACTTCTTCAGCATCGATAATATTGGCAATAATTGTAGCGGTAAAATCCGAACCTTCTCTTCCTAAAGTTGTAAATTTCGTATGGTCGTCAGCCCCAATAAAACCCTGGGTAAGCACAATTTCATTGTTTTCAAGAATAGGCAATAATCGGTCTGAAATTTTCTTTTGAGTATTTTTCCAATCAACAGAAGCATTTGTAAAGTTGCTGTCGGTGTGGATGATAGTTCGGGCATCAACCAGGTGGCTTTTTATTTTTTTATCATGTAAACAACCATCAACCAATAAAGAGGAAAAAAGTTCGCCGTAGATTACAATTCGGTCGTATGCTTCATATTTATCAATGAATTCACGTTTTAGCTCTCTGTCAAGCAATTGAAATAAGTTTTCCAATTTCTGAAAAATCTCGTTCTTTCTATTCCTAAAAAGGTTATCTGCAACAGAAAAATGAAAGTCCTTTATTTGGTTAAAAGATTTTTTTTCACCGGTTTGATCCTTTTCAATATGATATGCAAGTAACTGCTCAAGCGCGTTTGTGGTTTTTCCAAGCGCAGAAACAACCACAACCAACTGGTCGTTGGAATATTTTGAAATCAGCTGAGCAACTTCGTCAATCCCGGATGCATCCCGCATGAGTGCACCTCCAAATTTGAAAACTCTTCTCATTGGTTTGGAAATTAATAAGTGGATTTTTTTCTTTGATGGAAAATTTTGTAAAAAGTTTACAGTTTTTCCTTTATCAATCCTTTCCTGTAAACATTCAGCAATTGCTTCAGGTCATTCACCTGTAATTGAATTTCATTT
The DNA here is from genome assembly GCA_036568185.1 of Bacteroidales bacterium. GTDB lineage: Bacteria > Bacteroidota > Bacteroidia > Bacteroidales > F082 > DATCTB01. The sequence continues at coordinate 6,457 of DATCTB010000433.1, forward strand.
CCAATGTCTGTGTCTTTCACCCGTTTCCTTTTGGCATTGGTTTCAATTAAAATCCGGTTCGAGATAATATCTTTTTCTTCTTCAATGGCTTTTTGTCTTGAATCAAAATGCTGGTGTTCAACAAGCACAAGGCCGTATGAATTATAAATAAGTGTGTATCCCGAAACCCCGGTAACTTTTTGATATGGAATTGACATACCGCCATCAATTACAAATAATTTCCCGTTCGCTTTGATAGGGCTTTCGCCTTTAATTACCTTAACAGGAACATGGCCGTTTACAATATGAGAAATGGCAGGATTCAAACCAAATTCTTCCAAAATTTTGTTACAATATTTTTCATCTGTATAGGCAAGCTTGTAATATGGGTTGCTCGATTCCTTGTGGGTTTCCTTATCAGCAATAAATTGTCTTTCGAAAGTGGCCATTTTTTTCTTTCCAAAAAGTGGCGATGCCGAACCACACCATAAATACCAGGTATAATCGAGGCTTGAGTCGTCGCCTTTGTGGTCGAAGCGGTGGTAGTAACCTTTTCTTGCCGCTCTTTCCAGGTTATCGCATAAAGCTTTACCGCTATATTCTTTACCATCAATCATCAAAGGCTCGAATTCACCATTTTCGAGCATTGGAATACAACCATGATAAAGTAAATTGGAATTATACGCCAGGTACATGCTGCCGTGTGAATATAAAAAATCAATGTGGCGCTGAAGCCTGCGGCTGTTTTTGATGCTTTTGGTCAGTTTGTCCATCACCTCTTTTTCTTCCTCAGTCAGTTCAAAAGGTTTTTTAGGGTTTATTGTTGGAAAATGTGTGTCAAGCATCGGATAATCTTTTCCATCTACTTTTACGGTGCCTTTTTTAAAATCTATTTTATCAAGAAGCAGGCGGTCTTCCATCTTGAACTGCGGGTTTCTTAACACAATTTGCGATTCCAGCTTGAACTGAATCATAGCAATGGCCTTATGCATTTTTTTGAAAAGTTCATTGTCCTTGCCAGGTTTGTCCGCTTTCGTTTCAAAAACAGTGCAAGGGTCGTTTGCATAAGTT
>DATCTB010000434.1:0-3600 GCA_036568185.1 Bacteroidales bacterium
CGTTGGTTGAAGTTTGTTAAATATTTGAGGGAATTTGGCTGGGAACCTATTGTTTTTACTCCTGAAAATCCTGAAACACCGGTTGATGATGAAACACTTTTGAAAGAAGTTCCGGTTGGAATTCAGGTTGTTAAAAACAGGATTTGGGAACCATATTCTGTTTATAAAACCCTAACGGGAAGAAAATCTGAAAAAATTCAAACGGCTTTTTTAAAAGAAAAAAAAGGTTCCGGGGGATTGTTGGAAAGCTTTTCGGTTTGGATTCGTGGCAATTTATTTATACCAGATGCCCGTAAATTCTGGATAAAGCCTTCGGTAAAATATTTGAAAGACATTCTACAAACTGAAAGAGTGGATGCCATCATTTCCACCGGCCCTCCGCACAGTACCCACCTGATTGCAATGAAATTAAAGCAGGAATTGGGTTTGCCCTGGCTGGCAGATTTCCGCGACCCCTGGACCAATATTGATTATTACCAGGATTTGAGATTGGGAAAAAGGGCTGATAAAATCCATCATCAATTAGAAAAAAAAGTACTACAGCAGGCAGATGCCGTTACGGTAGTAAGTCCTGGAATGGTCAAAGATTTTTCGGCAATTGTAGACAGAAATTACCATTTCATCCCAAATGGTTTTGATGCAGAGGATTTGCAAGTTGCAAAAAAGAAAATCGAAGTTGACAAGCATTTCAGTATCACCCATATTGGTTCCTTAACCAAATCAAGGAACCCGGAAAAATTGTGGCAGGTGCTTGGCGAGTTAGTGCATGAAAAAGAAGATTTTTCCAAAGATTTAAAGATTCATAATATCGGAAAGCTGGACTTTTCGGTTAAGGAAACGATAGGACAAAACGGGCTTGAAAAATTTCTTCAACTTACTGATTATCTGCCGCACAACGAAGTAATCACCAAACAGCAGGAAGCAGCAGTTTTGCTGTTGCTCATCAATAACACGCCCAATGCCAACCTGATTCTGACCGGAAAAATATTCGAATACCTTACTTCGAAGCGCCCAATAATTTGTATTGCTCCTATTGATGGCGATGCAGCGAATATCATTCGCGAAACCGGGAGCGGAGAAGTATTTGATTTTTCTGAAGCTAAAAAGTTGAAAGACTATATTTTGAAATTGTACGAATTATTCAAAAAGGGAAAACTGGCAGCTGAAAGCCAGAATATTGAACGCTTTGAAAGAAAAAACCTGACAGGAGATTTGGTAAAAGTATTGGGCGAATTGACAGCTTAATGGTCAATGGTTGAGGTTAGGATGTGGTTCACAAAGTTTTTTATATCGTATTTTTCATCATTGAAAACATGATATAATTCTTTCAACATTAGCTTTTTGGTTTTTATCTGCCGCTTTTTGGCAATTTCTTCCACAAACACATTCACTGCTATTTTACCTTCAAGCGTTACTTTTTCAGAAATTCCGGTAGTAAAAAAACCTTTTCCAATCAGCAAGCCAAGTGTTCGGTTCCTGCTTAAATCATTCAAAGCTGTCAAGCTGAAATCGCCATATCCGCAATAGTTGAACATGGTTTCGTCTTTCCCGCCAAATTTGGTCATGATATACCTCATCTCGTTGATTGCCTTTGTCAAAACCAGCGAGCGAAGGTTGGGCGAATCGAAATTGGCATCCACAATTCCAACAATAATGGCATAAATATTTTTTAAAATACTGGCTAGTTCAACACCATTCACGTCCTTAGTATAATCGAGGTAAATGGTAGTTCCTTCGAACAAATCCGTAAAAAGTGGAAAATCTTTATCGCTTTTCGAAACCAAAGTCAAGCCTGTAGGCAGGTTGTTAATTATTTCGCGGGCAAAAGAAGGCCCCTTCAAACAGAAAATTTTATTGGGAATGATTGAGGACAAGCCTTGCGGAATGGTTTTGTGGTTTACACCAAATCCTTTCGCAAGGTTCACAATGAAAGCATCTGGATTTATAAGCGCTTTGTTTTCTTCAAAATAGGAAACCACCACATTGGATGGAATCCCAATAAACAAAATATCAGCCTCACTCAGAATTTTTTTATCGCTGGTGGCTTTCAGAGCCGGGTGCAGTTTAATATTCGGGAAATAAACCTTGTTGTAATGATCAGTATTAATTGATTTTACAACGTTTTCTTCGATGGATAGCAACTGAATATCATACATTTCTTTCTTGCATAGCACATTGGCCATTGCGGTAGAAATAGCGCCGCTTCCAATAAAACATATTTTCGGATAAGTATTCATTGCATTTTTTAAAAACCGTATAAAATTAAGTTAATTTTTCAAAATAAAAAGCCGGCCGTTAAGAACGCCTGAAGACAATTCGAAGGGTATGTTCAATTCGTGCATTGATATCGTCCGAGATTTTCAGTAAGTAAACCGGAACAATAAACAACACAGAAATAAATGCGCTTCGTAATACAATATCAACCAAATAATTGGAGAAAGGTGGAATCATAGTTGAAGCATAATAAGCAAACAGGCCAATAAGAATAAGCCAGACATAATTCATGTCGAAAGGCTGAAAACCGAATTTTTTATACAGGAAAATATATTTCACCAGGTTATAAATCAATTTTGAAATTAAAGCTGCCAGTGCGGCACCGGTAATACCAAAAATTGGAATAAGAAGAAAATTGAAGAAAACAATTAAAACAGCAAAGCCTAGAATAAAATAAGCCAGGTTTTTATAATACCTCGAATTGACGATAATGTGCGGGCTAACACCGGCTGCAATATCAAACAAGTTGGAAATGCCAATAAGCAGAATAACCATTTTTCCCGGTAGGTATTTATCGGTAATCAGGTGAAAAACGTTGTCAATATTGCCCCAGATTCCAATAAAAAGTAAAATGCCTATCACACTCAGGCTCAGGCTGCTTTTGTAGTAAATTTTGCTGATAAGCTCCAAATCATTGTTCTTCCAGGCTTCAGAAATTACTGCTGAACTGATTTTTCCCATCGTGCGCAGCGGGACCAAAATTAAAGAACCAAAGAAGGATGTGATGGCAAAAATTCCGGCTGCACTTAAACCAAGCAAGCGGTTTACAATCAGTACATCCACATTCATTACTAACACGCCGGAAAAACTGGTAATAATTCCAAAAAACGCAACGCTGGCAATTTGTTTCCCAAACTTTTTATCAATAAATTTTAAGTCAAGTTTCAAATTAAATTTCCCCGCCTTTACCAGTGAAAATAGCATTCGTAAAGCTGGGAAAATAGTTGCAAAGAGATATAACAATACCGTTTGGTGAAAACTGAGAATTTCGAAATAAAAAAGCAAAATAACTATCAAAATAAAAACGCGCTGAACAACCTCTTTTACCATTATTCCTTTAACAGCGTTGTAGAGCACACGGTAATAATAGGCGTCGAAAACATTGAAAAATAGAGTGAAAAAGATAAGCGGGATAACGTAATAATAATAGGAAACAAACAAGGCTGAATCCTGGTTTGCATCGGCAGTTATAACAGGTTTGAAGATTAGGTATCCACCGGCTGCAAGCAAAAAACCGAAAAGTGAAACAAGGGAAACCAATCCAAGGAAACCATGGTGATTTTTCTTTTCGCTGTGAAAAAACGGGAAAAGCTTCACAGTTACCGC
>DATCTB010000435.1:0-2218 GCA_036568185.1 Bacteroidales bacterium
GCTCACGGCATTCATTATATGAGTAAACGAAATAAGCAAACATTTTACTCTGTAAACTGCTCTGCTATACCTGAAAGTTTGTTCGAAAGTGAATTTTTTGGACATAAAAAGGGCTCATTCACCGGTGCACACGAAGAAAAAGCCGGTTGGTTCGAAATTGCCAATAAAGGAACCTTGTTTTTGGATGAAATAAGTGATATGCCGTTGAATCAGCAAGCCAAACTGCTGAGGGTGCTCGAAGAAAGAAAAGTGAGCAAAGTGGGCTCAAGGCAATCAATTGACGTAGATGTACGCGTAATAGCCGCATCCAACCAGGAGCTCGAAAAACTGGCAGATGAAAACAAATTCCGCCTCGACCTTTTTCACCGTCTAAGCATTTTCACAATAGAAATTCCTCCGCTTCGCGACAGGAAATCCGACATTCCCATGCTGCTGGATTATTATACAAAGCAATATGCCAAAATCATGGAAAAAGAAGTGAACGGAATCGATAAGCAAGTGGTTGATATGCTTACTGAACATCCGTTTCCGGGAAATGTACGGCAGTTGAAAAATATGGTTGAAAAAGCTGTGATTTTAAGCGATAGCAAAATACTCCAGCCCGAACATTTCGACAGTAACAAGCAAAGCTCTAAAGCGAAGGACGATGCAATTACTAGCCTGAGCGAAAATGGCAACTTTGATTTGGAAGAAAATGAAAAGCGGCTCATCTTGCGGGCATTAAATGAATCGGGCAACAACAAAGCCAAAGCATCTGCACTGCTCAACATCACCTGGCAGGCATTGGACAGAAGGTTGAAGAAATATGAGATAGAGATTTAGTTCAGAATTTATTACAATAAAAAAACTCCGAAAATCACTTTCCGGAGTTTTTATTTTTTAAAGAATTACTTTATCCCTATTTCACTGCATCAATGATAGCTTTGAAAGCATCAGGATTGTTCATTGCAAGGTCGGCCAGCACTTTGCGGCTGATTTCGATGTTTTTGTTATGTAATTTACCCATAAACTCTGAGTAAGACATTCCGTGCATCCTTGCACCGGCATTGATTCTGGTAATCCACAACGACCTGAAATTCCTTTTGTTGGTACGCCTGTCGCGGAAAGCATACAACATTCCTTTTTCATAGGAATTTTTGGCTACTGTCCACACATTTTTACGCCGACCAAATTGTCCTTTGGTCTCTTTCAGGATCTTTTTTCTACGTGCCCTTGAGGCAACTGCATTTACTGATCTTGGCATTTTTTTTAATTTTTTTCACTACAGCGCTCTTATTACGGAGACTTTACGAGCTGTAACAAAGGTTAAACATAAATTTAATTAGCTGCGGAGCAAGCGTCTGATGGTTTTTTCATCAGCCTTGTCAATAATCGCTGAGTGCGTTAAAGCACGTTTGCGTTTAGTTGACTTCTTAGTCAAAATGTGACTTTTGAAAGCATGCTTCCGTTTAATTTTACCGGAGCCCGTCAATACGAACCTTTTCTTCGCCCCGGATTTTGTTTTCATTTTTGGCATTGCTTAAAATTTGAATTATTATTAAATATTAAAAGGTTTACTTTTTTGGTGCTATAATCATCATCATCCTCTTTCCTTCCAGTTTGGGCAGCCTTTCAACTTTCCCAAATTCTTCCAGTTCCTGTGCAAACTTCAACAACACATATTCTCCTTTGTCTTTGTAAACAATTGACCTGCCTTTAAAAAACACGTCAACTTTTACTTTTGCGCCTTCCTGGAGAAATTTTTCGGCATGTTTCAATTTAAAATTAAAATCATGGTCGTCAATATTGGGCCCGAGACGGATTTCTTTGATTACAACCTTCGCCGTTTTGGCTTTTATTTCTTTTTGTTTCTTTTTTTGTTCAAACAAAAACTTTTTGTAATCGATTATCCTACACACAGGCGGGCTTGCAGAAGGTGAAATCTCAACCAAATCAAGGCTTTGGTCTTCTGCCATCTGCAATGCTTCACGAACCGGATAAATTCCTGTTTCAATATTTTCACCAACCACCCTAACTACCGGTGCGGTAATCTTCTGGTTGATCTTATGCAGATCTTCATTCTTGCGGTATGGGGTTCTTGGCCCTCTTCCTCTGTATTGTGCTATTGTTTGTTTCTCCTATATTAGTTAATACTTTATTGAACTGTCATCATTTGCTCTATTTCGGCCTCAACTTTTTTTACAAAATCTACTACCGTGAAAGTGCCCAAATCGCCAAC
>DATCTB010000436.1:0-2762 GCA_036568185.1 Bacteroidales bacterium
TGACCAAACGAATGGCGGAGGAACTCAGCAAATACCTGACTAACCTGGGAATTAATACGCGTTATATCCACTCGGATGTTGACACGCTTGACCGGGTTGAAATTATGCGCGATTTAAGGCTTGGCACTTTTGATGTTCTGGTTGGGGTGAACTTGCTTCACGAAGGGCTTGACTTGCCTGAAGTGGCGCTCGTAGCCATCCTGGATGCAGACAAGGAGGGGTTTTTACGCTCGGCGAGGTCGCTTACACAAACTGCAGGACGGGCTGCCCGCAATCTGGAAAGCCTGGTGATTATGTACGCTGATAAAATAACCGAATCAATGCGCAAAACGATTGAAGAAACTGAGCGCAGGCGTGAAAAACAAACGAAATACAACCTGGAAAACGGCATTACACCAACCCAAATTATCAAGTCGGTTGAATCGATAATGGGGCAAACATCGGTTGCGGGGAACAAGCAGCATGCCTATATTGAAAATGAGCAGGCAAGCATTGCCGCCGACCTTGTTGTTCAATACATGAGTGCCGATGCCATTAGAAAGGCAATTGACAAAAACAAAAAAGACATGCAGGCGGCAGTGAAAGAATTGGATTTTATTTCAGCAGCCAGGTTGAGGGATGAAAATAAGGAATTGGAAAAATTACTTGAAACTAAAACTTAAAATTTAATACGCCGCGGATGCGCGGAGAATAATAATTCATTTGTAAAGAAAATAATTCGCCTATTCGCGGCAATAAACAAATAAAAATGAAGCACGAATCAATTCCAATTAATAGAAAAGCGCTTAAAATCAACCTGGATACGGAGTTTTACGGCTCCATCGCTGAAATTGGCGGTGGGCAGGAAACAGCACGGAATTTTTTTATTGCCGGTGGTTCATCGGGGACTGTAGCCAAAAGCATCTCGGCTTACGACAAAAGCTTTAGCGACAAGCTTTACAACAACAACAAACCGGGGCGCTATGTTTCTGAAAACAGGCTGGTGAAAATGCTTGACCAGGAATATAAGGAACTGACTGAGGTGTTGGCATCAAAAATGGAATCTGTCAGCTTCTTTGCCTTTGCTGACACGGTTGAAGTTCTGAATTTTTCAAAAGACAATTACAGCCATGGCTGGATGGGCATGAAATTCCAGCTCCGCCCCGAAAGTGAGCCAAACAAAGTGATTATCCATGTGAAATTGCTGGAAAATGACACTCAGCTTCAGCAAAAAACATTGGGCGAACTGGGCATTAACCTGATTTATGCTTGTAAATATTACCATGAAAAACCTGATATTTTCCTGAAATCGCTCTTCGACAACCTTTCGGTTGACAGGCTCCGAATAACAATGATGCGCATGTCGGGGCCTGATTTGGATTATGTTGACAACAGGCTGCTTGGGGTGCAGTTGGTGAAATTTGGGATGACACATTCCATCATGTTCGATAAAAATGGCGATGTGCAACAGCCTTCGGATATGCTGTACAAAAAGAATGTGCTTGCCTTCAGGGGAAGCTTTAACCCAATTACTTACGTTGCAAAGGATATCCTGAATGCCAGCATGGAAATGTTTCAGAAAGATGAAGATTATAAGCCTGACAACACGCTTTCTTTTTGCGAAATAACGCTGAACAACCTGCTGAGGGAAGGCGATATTGATGAACGTGATTTCCTGGAAAGGGTAAATATGCTGAACGGTATCGGGCAAAATGTGATGATTTCCGACTTGCGCGAATATTACAAACTGGTGGAATTCTTTTCCCAGTTTAAAATAAAAAAACTGCGCATCGTGATGGGCGTCCCTTCCCTCGAACTCATTTTTGACGAAAAATATTACCAGGACCTGAAAGGTGGGCTGCTGGAAGCTATCGGGAAAATGTTCCCAAAAAATATCAAATTATACATTTACCCCACTGTTGACAAGGATAGCAAAACCCTGAAAACATCAAAGGACATCAAGCTTTCAGAGCAAGCCAAGCTGCTTTGCGATTATATTATTGCCAACAAGTTCATCCTGAATATTCCAGGAAAGCTGGCTAACCAATTGCACGTAAAATCGCATGAAGTTCATGAAATGATTAAAAATGGCAACCCCGAATGGGAAAAATATGTCCCGATGATCATCGCAGAGAAAATTAAGGAAAAAGGGCTTTTTGGGTATTTAGGTTCAAAGCTCAAAGGATAAAATTCAAAGGATATAATGCAAAGAGAGGATGGATTCTGAATTCTGTATTCTGAATTTCTTGTTCCTAAAAAATCCTACAACCTGTATCACGAAACATGCAACCTGCAACCTAAAACGAGCTAAAAATCCTCGCCTGCGAAACGCCCGGCGCCTGCATATCTAAATCGAGGAAGTAACCGAAAGGTGTTTGGGCACATTGATACTCTGCATTTTTCAACCTTTCCTCAACCTTGTCAAATAATTCTTTGGTCAGGTGAGCGTCAGCTTTTGTTTCAGCCAGGTGGGCAAAAGAATGGAGGACAATTTTTTTGGTATTATTTTTTCCGGCTGCCCATTTAATGTTTTTCAGCAGTTTGGTTTCAACGCCTTTAAAATTTTCTTCATCCTGGGTTTCCGCATGGATAAAGGCTACAAGGGCATTTTCAAACATCCTGCTATCGCTTACTTCTTCAAAATCTTCCAGCGTTTTTACCGAAGGGTTATACCCAAACTGGCTGCAATAAATCATCAATAATTTCATCGTTTTTCTCTTTCAAACCTAATTAATCAATTACTTTTGGCATCCAAACATTTTTTTTGGAAATTCCGGCTAAGT
>DATCTB010000437.1:0-3219 GCA_036568185.1 Bacteroidales bacterium
AATGTCTGAAAACCAAATTTATCAATCAGGTTGGGAAAAAATTAGCGAACCTTTGGGAATAGAGTCAGTTTATGCTGAAATTGAAGATCGGGTTGAAACGAATATCCCTTATAATGTTTGGGGTTATCAATTCTATATTGATACAAAAAAATCTTTAAATGATTCTACCTATTTAATTTGGCGGGTTGAAAGCACATACAAGTATATTTCAGATTTTAAATGCTGGCATTACTACGATGGTTCAATTAAAACCTTTCCTAAAACAGACTCATTAAAAACTTGCTGGAAAACTGAAATTGTTCCAAAAGTGATGATAGGCAGTACACAAAGTTCAAAAGAAAACCAGCTAAAAAGATATCCTTTACATTATGTTTCGACTGAGGGTAGAGAATTGGCAATCAGGTACAGCATTCTCGTTAACCAATATACCGTGAATGAAAGTGTTTATAAGTACTGGGATGCTGTGCAGCACCAAAATGACATTCAGGGAGATTTATATACGCAACAACCATATCAAATCCAGGGGAATATGGCAAATGTTAACAACCCTGATGAACCAGTTTCTGGCTGTTTTGTTGCTGCAGGCGTCTCTACAAAAAGGGTATTTTACGATAAGCCTCCACTGAAATTTAATTATACTGTCTGTGTGCTTGGCGAATTTGATTTTGAGCGAATGCAAGACCTGGCAGCATCACGCCCTTCGGAATGGCCCATCTATTTGACAATGGGCCCCGGATTTGCAATTGCTTACCCAAACCAGGAATGTGTAGATTGCAGAAGAAGTGGGGGTTACCTGGAAAAACCTGATTTTTGGACTGACAATTAATTTTTATTGATGAAGAAAAACCTATTCATACTTATATTTTTAGCATCGTTACTGGCTTCCTGTACCGACCTTTATTGGCCTGAAATTGACAAATATGAGGGCGCGTTGGTAGTAGATGGAATGTTAACAAATGAACCAGGGCCATATACTATCCGATTGCAAACCACAACCCCGCTGCGAAGCCCTGCTATCAAACCTTTGTCGGATGCAGAGGTGATGATAACTGACGAATTAGGGAACATTGAATTTTTCCATGAAACTGAAAGTGGCGTTTATACAAACAATTCACCCGATTTTCAGGGTAAAATAGGCCATTCATATCAATTAACAGTTGCCATTGCCGACAACAAAACATATATTTCAAGCTGGGAAAAACTGCCCCCACCTATTGAAATAAATTCAGTTTATGCTGAAATCGAATACCACGAAGTTGCCGAAGACGAAACTTATCCTGGCTACCAGTTTTACATAGATACTGATGAAGCAAGCACCGACACAACTTATTTGCTCTGGAGAGCTGAAAGCACGTATAAATATAAATCTACCTTTCAGATTTTCTTCTATTATGATGGTAATTTACATCCTTTCAGCGATTTCGACTCTTTGCAGACTTGTTATTTAACAAATCCAGTTCCTATGCTGAATACCTACAAGCTGGTTAATTCTGACGAAAATAAAGTGAACCGCTTTCCTTTGTTCTTTGTCAGCACCGAAGATAAAAAGCTGAGTATTAGGTACAGTGCATTAGTTAAACAACTGAGTTTAACTGAAACAACTTACAATTATTGGAGCAGTTTGCAAAAGCAGGAAGATATTCAAGGTTCACTTTACACCAACCAGCCATATCAAATCAGGGGAAATATGAAAAACTTAGAATCTGATGACGAACCAGTTATGGGTTGCTTTTTGGTTGCCGGTATTTCACAAAAAAGAATATTTGTTGACCGCCCATTTGGAGTTCAGTTTTTCTACGGTGAGTGTGAATTGAGACAAAGTAATTTTGAAGATTATGGAAGACGTCGTTTTTTGGAAAGGCAATATTATCCATATTATGTTACGCAAACTGATGCCGGAGCCAGGGCAATTCCGGATGAATATTGTGCAGATTGCCGCGATAGCGGTGGAAAAATTGAAAAGCCTGAGTTTTGGATTGATGAATAATTTGAATAATTTGAAAAAATATTTTTTAATAGCATTTATTTTTCTTTCAGTTCTGACAAATGCTCAGGAAGCAACTGATTTATCCGATTATCAATTTAGTAAATTGCATGAAAACGTTGTTCTTATTACCGACAAAGACTTGTACCTTGCCGGGGAACAGATTTGGTTTAGTTCTTTTTATACCCAAAATGGAAAATTTTCCAGCAGCGATTTGAGCAAGGTGCTTTATCTTGAGCTTTTCAATGCTAAAAAAGATATTATCTGGCAGGGGAAATTCAGTATTGATAAGGCACAATCTTCAGGGAATATTGATATTCCTTCTGAAATATTCAGTGGAACATACTTTTTGCGAGCTTATACTCAGTTGCAAAAAAACTATTCGCCCCAAACATATTTTACAAAAGCTGTTCAAATTATTAATCCCTCAGTCCCGTTACCGGCAGGAATCCAAATGATTGGAGATGAAATTACTATTTCGCCTGCCGGCGGAATTCTACTTCAAAACGCAGAAAACCATATTACGCTTAGAATTCGGAACGGCCTGGCCACTTTGCTTTCTTCAATTTGGCTTTCGGACCAATACGGAAACCATATCGTCGAACCGGTAATTTATAAAAATGGATTGGGTTACTTTAACTTCACTCCGGTTGATACTCTGCAGTATTCAATAAAAATGGTTTTTTCAGACGGTGATACCATATCTAAAAAGCTGCCTGCTTCAAGTAATTCAGGATTGGTTTTGTTTATTAAAAATGAAAAAGACCGGTTGAAAATAAATATTTCTGAAGGTAACTTTCAGGCTGACAACTCGAAAAAAAATTTTCACTTAAAAATTATTTCTGAAGAAAAGCAAGAAATTCTGGATACGCTATTTTCAGGTAACGAAATTTCCTTAAAAACATCACTTTTTGAAAGTAATATTTATTTATGTGAATTAAGCGATGCAAATAAGCAAACTCTAGCAAAACAATATTTTATAGGGCCGACTGTCATACCTGAAAAGGTGATTGTGCAAACGAACAAGCAAATTTTCAAGCAGCGGGAAAAAGTTGAGCTTACAATCGAAAACAATTCAGCATATTCTATTTTAAGTATTTCAGTAACCGAACGAGGAACAAATAACCTCGACCCCAATCTTTTACCCAAATATTTGGTTGACAATCCTATATTTATTCCTTTTTATCTCGAAACAGCACAAGCGCTTGATTCTGCAGCTATAAAACAATTGGAAA
>DATCTB010000438.1:0-2003 GCA_036568185.1 Bacteroidales bacterium
TCAATAATTTGATTCCTGATTTAGCTTGCAAATGAAAATGTTTAAATGAAGGCTTTCAGCAGAAACAATATTCGGCATTTTTCATAAAACGGCAAAGGCAAATGCTTTATTTTTTATTGCTGCTTTTAAATAGCAAATCCTTTTCTTCTTTGCTAAGGCTCGAATATCCTGAGCGTGAAATTTTTTCAAGAATCAAATCAATTTCTTCCTGCAATTCTGCACGTTTTTCGTTGTAAACATCGTCTGATAAAGGCCTGCCACTTTCCGGACGCGTAGTTTCAAATTTCGTAGCCTTTCTTTTATTACCAAAAAATGGAAGTTTTATTGAGGTGAAAAAACGACTGAAATCAAGGAAGTTATTTCCTTTCCTTAAAGAAGTGGCATAAACAAAGCCCCAAAAAGCCCCACCAAGATGTGCAATATGGCCACCAGGATTTCCGCTGGGTATGCTTAAAACATCAATTAAAATGAATATTAAAGCCAGGTATTTTAGTTTTATTCTGCCAAATAAAATCAATTGAATTGTGTAGTCTGGTACATAAGTAGCTATAGCAATGATGATTGCAAGAACGGAAGCCGACGCACCGAGTGCCACCGCATCTCCGCGTATTTGTTCAAAAACCGGGAAAATATTGAAAGCCAGCACAAAGAAAAAGGCACCGCTGAGGCCACCTAAAATATAGGTCCATAATAATTTGGATGGGCTAAGGTATTCCAGGAAAATCAGTCCTCCAAAATAAAGCATGATTATATTGAACAATATGTGGAAAAATTCCTCCTGCAAAAACATGTAAGTAAATACTGTCCAGGGTTTCGAGGCAAGTAAACTTAAATCAGAGGGCAAAGCCATGTATTTCCCAATGAGGCTAAGAATTACCCCATCGCCATGGTTGACCATGAAAAGATAGGCAAACAAACCGATGATTTTGACCAATAAATAAATAACCGTATTGATTAAAATCAACCTGGAAAGTACGGTATTACTGAAAAAAATCTTTTTCAGAATTTCGCCTGTATTCCGTTGTGGTTGTTGCTGTCCGAACATTTTTTGGTAATGAATATTTTTTAAAATAATTTTCTAATGAAGCATATTCCTCTTTTTCCAATACATTATCATGAAATAGCCAAAAATCATTCCGCCAAGGTGTGCAAAATGTGCAACATTGTCGCCTGGGTTATTTGCAATTCCAGAATAAAGTTCAATGGCACCATAAATCATCACGAAGTATTTTGCCTTTACGGGAATTGCGAAATAAACATAAATGAGCGAATTGGGAAACATCATTCCGAAAGCAAGCAAAATGCCGAATACCGCACCTGATGCGCCAACGGTAGGCGTGTTGATAATCAAATTCAGCAAGCCCATGGAAGGGTCTCCGTAATTTTTACCCTGCATCAAAACGCTGAAACCTTCATTGAAAACAATCTGTATTTGCTCAGGCGAAAGTTCTGGAAGGATGGATTGAATTCTAAAAAAAGCTACCGCAAATTGAACCAGTGCCGCGCCAATACCTGTTACCAGGTAATAGTTTAAAAATCTTTTTGGGCCCCAAACATTTTCTAGCACATTTCCAAACATCCACAAAGCGAACATGTTGAATAAAATATGTGTGAAACCACCATGCATAAACATGTAGGTAACCAGTTGCCATACCTGGAAATTTTCTGAAGCAGGGTAATAAAGCCCAAGCCACTTAACAAGGTCGAGGTGTATAGAAGAGTCTAGGGCGATGGTTGCAAGAAAGAACAAACCATTAATAATGAGCAGGTTCTTCACAACCACTGGGAGCATATTAAACCCTCCGGGACGAAATTGTTGCATAATTTTTTCGAATTTTTGTTACTTTATCCAGTAGCTGACCAAAAAATACTATCCCGTCATCCCGAATTTATTTCGGGATCTATAATGCAAACATGCAGAGATCCTGAAACAAGTCCAGGATGACTGTAGTTATTTGGATTAATAAAAGTATTTTCACCCCAATCAACTATTATTCCAATGT
>DATCTB010000439.1:0-5235 GCA_036568185.1 Bacteroidales bacterium
GTGTGGGAGTTGAGGGATTTGAACCCCCGGCCCTCTGCTTGTAAGGCAGATGCTCTGAACCAGCTGAGCTAAACTCCCCTGTTTTTTCAAAAACGTGTGCAAATATACGCCATAATTTCATTTTCCAAAGTTTTTAAAATATTTTTTAATTGATTCTGCTTATATTATTCCTGCATTTTCCATTCCAGTTTTATTAAATTTGCTCAATAAATTAATTCTCTTGGCTATCCGGTTATTCAGGCTTATTTCTTTTGTTTTGTTAATCATGGTTTTTTTCGCATCATGCGGTGTAAAAAAACACTTGAAACAAGACGAATATCTTGTAAACAAGTATTCCTTAAAAATTGAAAACAAACCTGAAAAATTTGATGCCTCTGATGTAAAAACTCTATTCAGGCCAAGACCCAACAAGAAAATATTTGGAATTAGGGCAGGCCTTTCTTTTTATTTTAAAGAACAAAAAAACCCAACTAAGTTTAATAAATGGCTGTATAAAAATTTTGGTGAAGAGCCCGTACTATTTGATGAAGATCAGGAAGATCAGATTTCAGTAAAAATAGAGAAATACCTCGACAATATTGGATATTTCAATTCTACAATTAGCGAAAAAACCACTTTTAAAAATAAAAAAGCACACTTGACTTACACGGTCATACTGGGGCAGCCTTATTTGATTTCATCAATTTCCTATGACATTCCAGACTCTGTGCTGAGAAACTATTTCAACCTGATTAAAGACAAGACTTTGATAAAATCAGGTGAAATATACAATGCCTATGTGATGGATGATGAACGCGATCGAATTAATGAATATTTGCGGAATAATGGTTATTATTTTTTTAACCGGAACTATATTCAGTTTGTAGTCGACAGTTCTTATCGTAACCACAGCATGAAAGTGGTAATGAAAATTACAAATGTAAAAGAGCCGGACCCCGAAAACCCAGAAATACTAAATGAAAAGCCACATACCAGGTATTATATAAAAAAAGTAACCGTAATTCCTGACTTGATTCCTAACGCACCACCCAATTATGATACAGCAATTCATACAATAGAACGCGTAAAAGAAAAAACTGAATTTGCCTATACCTTTTTATTTAACCAAAAAAGGAGGCTGAAGGCTAATGCGTTCAATTCAACTCTGTTTGTAGAACCCGGCACACCCTACTCTGCTCAGGATGTTCAGAATACTTACAGGCGGCTGTTTAATTTTCGGGTTATTCGCACTGCTACGATAAACTTCGACACTACTGGTGGCGGGTGGAATAAGGAACACACATACAGGTATATGAATTCGAGAGTGCAGGTTCAGTTGGCTAAAATGAATTCATTCCAGGTTGAAGCAGAAGGCACCAATTCGAGCGGTGATTTAGGACTGAGGGGCGGTATTATTTATTCGAATAAAAATATTTTTAAGCAAGGCGAATTGCTGAGTATTCGACTTAACGGGGGGTTTGAAGCGCAAACCGTTTATTCCTCTACTGAAACAGGGAGTCAATCTGAAGGTATTTTTAATACTTACGAGTTGGGTGCAAGCGGTTCAATATTCTTTCCAAGGTTTCTCTTTTTACTAAGGCTTGAGCGTTTTGATCAGAAGTTTACTCCGAATACCATTATTTCTTTTGGGTACAACTACCAGCGAAGGCCTAATTATACTAGGAATCTTACCAATCTCGACATTAGTTACAGCTGGCAGCAAAGCAAGCAAATTGAACACATTATTACACCACTCAACTTCAACTTTGTTCAAATAAACCCTACGCCTGAGTTTGATTCGATTATTGAAAACGAAACAAACCAAAGGCTGAAGGAGCAATACTCTGACCACCTTATTTTTGGTATAAAATACAGCTTCATTTTCAATAACCAAAACCTGAACTTTCTGCAACATTTCAATTATATCAGGATAAACCTTGAAACAGCGGGAAATGTTCTTGATCTTTATAATTCACTTGCAAATTCTTCAAAAACCGCTGAGGGTTATTACGAAGTTTTTGGAGTAAGGTATTCACAATATTTCAGAATTAATTCTGATTACAGGCATTTTTATTATTTAGGAAAAGAAAAAAATAAAAGCCTTGCTTTCCGTTTGCTGCTTGGATTAGCTGTACCCTATGGTAATTCTAAAGAAATACCTTATGAAAAAGGATTTTATGGTGGTGGGGCCAATGATATGCGTGGATGGGTTTTTAGGGCATTAGGGCCTGGAGAATACAGCGGGCCAGATGGTTATGAAAGAGTTGGCGACATTCAGATTGAAACCAATCTGGAATATAGGTTTCCGTTATACGAATGGTTTAAAGGTGCTTTTTTTGTAGATGTGGGAAATATCTGGACTTATAATTATACGGAAGTTTTTCCTGGCGGACAGTTTCAGTGGGATAATTTTTATCAGCAGTTTGCAGTGGATGTTGGAGCTGGGTTGAGGCTCGACCTGAGTTTCTTTATTTTCAGGCTAGACATGGCGATACCAATTGTTAACCCAGCTTTTCCATTGGGTGAACGAAACCGCATTCCTTACCTGCAATGGCACCAGTTTGTGGGTAATTTCGGTATTGGTTACCCATTCTAAGCATTAAACTAAAATAGTGACGAAAGAAGAAATAAAGAGTTCAATACTCAATAATTTTAAGCACACTCCTACGCACGACCAGGAAACTGCAATAACGCACCTTGCTGCGTTCGAAGCCAGTTCAAAACCAAACCCGCTGTATCTTTTAAAAGGTTACGCCGGAACAGGGAAGACAAGCCTGATAAGCGCTTTTGTGAAAACATTGATAAAAAATGAAAAAGACTTCGTATTGCTTGCACCAACAGGGAGGGCTGCAAAGGTTTTATCGCTGTACACCGGATGCCAGGCATTCACTATTCACCGGTACATTTATCAGCTAACAACTACCAAAGATGGCGCAAACAGGCTGCTCCTGGCACACAACCCATTGACGAATGCTGTTTTTATTGTTGATGAAGCTTCTATGATAGGCGACAATAGCCAGACAGGAGATTCAATTTTTGGAAACCGAAATTTATTGGATGATTTATTAAATTATGTTTTTTCAAGGGAAGGGAATAAATTGTTACTTGTGGGTGATACTGCTCAATTACCGCCAGTGGGACTGAGTATCAGTCCTGCCCTGGATATGGCTTACTTGAAAAATACCTTTTCGTTGGTAGCACATGAATTTGAAATGGAAGAAGTGATGCGCCAATCGCTCGATTCGGGAATTTTAGCATCAGCCACTCGTTTGAGAGAACACATCAGTTCTGATAACAGCAAACCGCCATTTTTTAAAAAAGATATTTTTAAAAAAGATATTTTCGTTATTCAAAATGGGAATGATTTTGAAGAGCTTTTGCAAAAAACTTACCAGGATAAAGAAAAACAAAATGGAATTGTAGTTTGCCGGACAAACAAACGCGCCAATTTGTTTAACAAGCAGGTGCGGAATCAAATATTGCAACGAGAATCTGAGCTGGAAGGTGGCGATATGCTAATGGTAGTGAAAAACAATTATTTCTGGCTTGACAAACAATCGCCGAATGGATTTATAGCGAATGGTGATATGGTTAGGGTGAGAAGAAACATTAAAACCGAGGAAGTTTATGGACTTCGTTTTGCAGAAGCAGAAATTGAATTTCTTGATTACCCTGAAGAAAAACAATACCAGGTGAAAATATTACTGGATTCTATAGAAGCAGACGGGCCAAGCATTTCAGAACAAACAGAAAGAGATTTTTTTGAAAAAGTTGAACAAGATTACCAGCATATTCCCGAGCGAAGAAAACGACTAGAACAAATGCGGAAAAACCCATGGTTAAATGCGCTGCGCGTGAAGTTTGCCTATGCAATGACCTGCCATAAAACCCAGGGCGGACAATGGCCAGTTGTTATTATCGACCAGGGATTTATCAAAGATGAAATGATTAATATTGAATTCCTGCGGTGGCTGTATACGGCCTTGACCAGGGCAACTACCCAGGTTTACCTGGTTAATTTTAACGAAGAATTTTTTTCAAACTAAATAGTGTTGATTTAGGGAAGAATTTTTTCTTACTTTTAATTCTTAAAATAAAAAAAAATGAAAAAAATATTAGCAGCTTTATTCATGTTACTTTCGGTGCAGACTTTTTCCCAGGTTGCACAATACAGGGCTATAAACGGGATTTTAATCATAAATGCTACCAAAGATGGGCAAGCCTACCGTTATACCAACAAAAATATTCTGGTCAATATGAACTATCAGGATGGCAGCTTTTTACTGAAATTAAACAATACCGATTTCTACCAGTCCGATTCGGCAACGAACGCTAATATACAAGATACAATTACTCAGGAACAATATGTTTTTTCAGGTATTTTACCGCTCAACCAAATACTTGATCAGCAGACCAATGAACAGAATTATGATATTGAATTACAGTTAACCAACGAAAACCTGAATTTATACCAAACTCTCAATTTGACAATGACAATTACTGTACCCAACGCCAGTGGCCAAAAAAATTACAGGATTTTTGTCATCAATGGTATATTGCAGAATGATGAATTGCAATTGCCAGCCTTTTCAGGTTTTGACAATGATATAGAAATGTGGATTCAGTTTTCTGGAATTGCAACTTCCAACTAAAATGAAAACCCGAAGTCAAGTGAAAATAATTGTAGAAAAGGCTTATAACTTTCGTGAAATTAAAATTACTGCATAGGCAGCAATACCTTCTTCCTTACCAATAAAACCCAGGCTCTCAGTCGTTTTTGCTTTTACAGATATTTCACCAATATCGATTCCAAGCAAGCCGCTGATTTGTTTTTTTATTTCTGGAACAAAGTCTTTAATTTTTGGTTGCTGTAGCACAACAGTTGAGTCCACATTTTCGATTTCAAAACCTATTTTAGAAACTAATTCCACCACTTTAGCAAGAATAATGCGGCTGTCAATGTCCTTAAACTTTTTATCGCTATCAGGAAAATGAGTTCCAATATCTTCCAGCCCGGCAGCACCAAGCAAGGCATCAGCCAGGGCGTGTAACAACACATCAGCATCTGAATGGCCTGCAGCGCCTTTAAAATGAGGTATTTCTACACCGCCAATGACGAGCCTACGTTCGCTAACAAGTTGGTGAACATCATATCCGAAGCCAACCCTGGTTTTATACATTAACCTTTCGGTGTGGTTGACGAGGGGCTTTTGGCATTGCCGAAATTAAACAGCAAACTGAAACGAAGCGTATTTT
>DATCTB010000440.1:0-7414 GCA_036568185.1 Bacteroidales bacterium
GGTGCTGGGGATGGTGTTAGGCATATCCATAAAACTGGTAATGCCGCCGGCAACCGCAGCTTTGCTTTCTGTGTAAATATCAGCTTTGTAGGTAACTCCCGGATCGCGAAAGTGAACCTGGTCATCAATGATTCCGGGAAGGAGATACAGACCCGTAGCATCAATAATTTCATAATCTGCTTCCGACAAATCAGTTGTTTTACCATCAAAAACAACCTGTTCAATCAAAGAATTCTTAATAAATACATTGCCCTTAGTAACGTGGTTTTCGTTAACGATAAAAGCATTTTTTATCAGTTTCTTTGTTGAAAAAATCATTTTTTATAAAGTTTTTACAGGCTTTATACGGCCAAACATCCCACGAATCCTTAATTGGATAACGCCAAAAATAGCTTCGCGGAAAATACTTTTGTTCATTTTTGAGGTTCCCTCAGTGCGGTCGGTAAAAATTATGGGCACTTCTTTTACGTTAAAACCAAGTTTTACGGCAGTATATTTCATTTCAATCTGAAAAGCATAACCAACAAATTCTATTCGATCCAAATCGATAGTTTCGAGTACTTTTTTTGTCCAGCAAACAAAGCCGGCCGTAGTATCCATAATTTTCAACCCTGTTATAAAACGGACATAGGTGGACGCGAAATACGACATCAGCACCCGGCCCATTGGCCAGTTAACAACATTTACGCCTTTGATGTAGCGGGAACCTATGGAAACATCAGCCCCATCCTTGGCGCAGGCCTCATACAGTTTAACGAGGTCTTTGGGGTTATGCGAAAAATCGGCATCCATCTCAGTAACGTACTCATAACCATGCTCCAAAGCCCATCTGAAACCTGCAATGTAGGCTGTCCCCAGGCCGAGTTTACCTTTTCTTTCCAAGATAAAAAGCTTGTCAGGAAATTCCTTCATCAGCTTTTTAACTATATCGGCAGTTCCATCAGGACTATTGTCTTCAACAATTAATAAATCAAAGTCTTTTTTTAATGAAAAAACTACCCTGATTATTTTTTCTATGTTTTCCTTTTCGTTGTAGGTTGGAATAATAACTAAACTATCGCTCACTGAATTTTGTATTTATTGACAAAAATATAAATTAAGATGCTAGCTTTTATAAAAACCACTATTAAGCTTAAAACTCACTATATAATGAAGAAAATGAAGGCCTAATTATTTCATTCTGAAACTTTTCCTGTTTAATTCTTGATTATTTTGTATCTAACCGACTGTTCGTTGGCAGTAACTTGCAGTATATACAATCCGTTGGAAACAGAACTTAAATCGAGTGAAAAACTATTTTCACCTAAATTAGCTGACAATTCATTTACCACCAATTTTTTCCCGGTCATGTCGGCTAAACTAATCTCAACAGAAGAATTTACAAGTGAATTGAAAGAAATCATTAACTGATTTTTCACAGGATTTGGAAACACACTTACCTTTCCATTAGCAAAAACATCCTCGATGCCAACCCACGAGAGTGGTATGGTTTGCGGCACCATAACATTACCAGCTATATCCTTTATGTTCGAAATTGTAAGTTCATAATTTCCCGCCAGTGGAGAAACCGTTAAATTGACCTGTGCTTTGTTAAATGGGTGTTGAACGGCCGATTCAACCGTTATGCCATCGGTAATTTCATAGTTTGCTGCCGTTTGAGCAGTTTCTGTTTCAACAGCTTCAGAAAAAATTATTTTAATATTTGTATTAATTACAGGTTCTGCCGTCAGGACTGTTGGAGCGTTCAAGTCAGTTCCTGATTGCACATCACTTTCAAACCTGAGCTCGATTTTCCATTCGTCAAAATCGTAGTTCAAAGGGCCCGTAATATCGTATGAAACACCTTCTGTAGGCACGAATTCAAAGATAGAAGTGTTGTGAATTTTCAAGTCGCCGGTACCATCATTTACTGCCCACATAAAAAATTTGCCCGAACCCGTGTAATCATCATCGGTGCACTCAGCATTATCAACTTTAACCAGTACACTTTCCTGGGCTTCCTGTATATAACCTGTATTAACTCGTATTGCTTCCGGCAAAGGATTGTTACTTGAAATTAAATAGTAATCAGTAATGTTTTTTAATTCAGTTTTATTATAATATTCATCAATTGTACCCGTGATAATCACACTGTCTCCAATAGATGGATTTCGTCCTGATTCATATATGAACAGACCATTCCAATCGCCGCTTCCATCCTGGATAAAATATGAAGAACCAAAATTGGCCGTTACCACACCACTTGTGCTTACAATCTGGTCCTTGTAAGGAGAAACATCCTGCTGACCTTGAATATCATATATAGAAACCAATGTACCGGTGAATATTTTTGGAACATAAAAATTGTAGTTAACCGAATGGTTGTCATTTGTCCCGTCAGTTGCTTCAATTTGATAATAGACTGTAACACCTTGCGCTTGCCCGGGAATGGAAGCCGAAAACACATCGCCTGTGGCAGTCATTGCAACCTGGTTGTCAAGCGTTTCGAAACTTAAGCCCCATAATAGATTGGCCGCTGTAATTGAGCCCGCATTGCTGGATATAGTTGCTGAAATTTCAATTGGTTCTTCTGCAACCGCGTTTTCGGGATTTAGGTGAATATTGGCAATGCTCACAGGGTTAGCGGTTCCACCACCCCAAATTAATTGAGCGAACTCAGGATTGTCAATAAACGGATTCCTGTTTTTTTGAAAAGAATAAATAACATTGTTTCTGTTTCTTTCAAATTCGTCTGGCGGATCCTGTAAATTCCATTGCAACAAAGTAGAAAGTTTTCCGTGCTGTGCATTGGGGTAGGTATTGTTGTGATCAACAACTTCAAGGTCAATTTCACCATTTTCACCTTCGTAACGGGTTGACATGTAAAAAATTATTCGTGCAATATCGCCTTTTACAGCATCGCGGGCTTCCCAGGTTGAGTCGGTGAAATAGCACTCTGTAGCCTCGGGGTGCTGGGTTCCTCCATTATCATAATCCTTATTGCTTTTCGACTGATTTACAGAGGCGTCTTCAGGTTTCAGGTTGTGCACGTCGCTGTACATTGGATTCCAATCGGCAAAATTTCCATGAGATTTGGCCCAAACATGTTCACGATTCAGCGTATTTCCGCTTGTACCATAATTATTATTGGGGTAAGAAAAACCAGAATACACACAAATCACATTGCTTGGATTATCCGGGTCAGCATCTGAGAGTTTGAATATTTCTTTTGATGTAAAATAAGAATAGACAGTGTGCCCGCTAATTATATCGTTTAGCGCAGCTTTCAACTGTTCGCCATCTTTGCCCTCGGTACCATTGTAGTAGCCTGTTTGCTGGGCACCAATTAAGGAGGTGAAAAATAATGTGATGATAAGTAAAATACTGTTTTTCATGTTTTTTTAATTACTAAAACTAATTTATAAACTGATTGCCAATGAAACATTGAATTGCCGACCCATACCCATATAAACACCCGCTGAATTAGCACTAAATGATTTTCCGCCAAGATATTGATCATTGTTTGCGGCATCGGTGATGTATTTATCACCTAACAAATTTAATACACTTGCACGGGCCTGAAATCCAATTTTTTTAACCTTCCAACCATAGCCCGCATGAAGGCCAATGGTATAGTAATTAGGGATTTTCCATGATTGAATGGGGTTTCCCTCTTCATCAAAAGCCCAGGGATTCGTGTCAGAATCGTAGTCCAAAGGATTAAATTCAGCATAATGCTTTCCAAACCAAGTAAAATCGCCTGCGACATAAAGTCCCTTGATAACTTGCCATCGAAGGCTTTCCCGGTTCTGAAATTGTGCGGCATCACCCACGTAAAGACCACGGGCATCGAAAGGTATTTTTTTTAAAAGCTGTCCGTTGTCATTGTAAACAAAAGCGGTATCAGCTGACGTCCATTTCCAGTCACCAAGCGACAACAAGGCTTCAAAGGTCAGGTTTCTGGTGATCCGGTACGCAAATTCAAATTCAACACCCATATGCAACGCATCCATTACATTGATGTTTACGCTCCGGTAACCGCCCAACTCCTCATCGTAATACGAATAAGCCCTGTCAGCTGGTTTGTTCATCCAAGAGGTATAATAAGTGTTAAAATTAAAGGTAAATCGCGGATTTACATAGCTATATCCCAATTCAATTGCCTGCACTTGCTCATTTTGTATGTCGGCAAACAACTCATTCTGAAAATTATAAACATTGCTGAAACGTTGTGCTTTTGAGATATAACCAATATTCATAAACACATTCATTGTTTCGTTGATATTATAATTCACGCCACCTTTTATGGTCCAACCGGGTATTGTTTTCCATGGAGTTGTATTGGTTTGCAATCCCGGTGAATTTCTGTCATAGATGCTTCCATCGTATAGAATTACATCATAATAACCAATTTCAAGCGTAGTATCGCCTACTTCAAGGGTTTTTGGTAAAAAATAATCGATGCGTTGATAACCGGTAAGCGATCCGGTAACATTTAGAAAGGATGTGAAACTGCCTTTAACCCATTTCACCTGGGCGAACAAACCACCCCAGCGTACCAGGGCATCGTTGTAGTAGCCAATTTTATCTCCATTGTATAGCTGGGTTGAGTCCCACTGATTTTGGTCCCCAGTATCAAAATAATACCTGCCTCCAAACAAATCTTCAATTTCGCGGTAATGCTCTCCCTTATATGTCCTTAAATCAATTCCGCCTGAAAAGGAAAATTGTTTGTTCAGGTTATAATCAAAAGTGGAAAGCAGGCCAAGCCAAAAATGGTTGTTCATGGCATTACGCATAATATTTGTTGACCTTTGCGTTGGATTTAAATTATTTGGGCCCCAGTTCAAATTTGAATTGTAAGGTGGCTGCAATGCTTGTTGAAAATTTGGGTCATATTGGGGAACCGTTGAAAAACTTTGTCCTCCTCCCGTTCCTAATGATAGATAAAGGATATTTGAAATATATAATTGGTCGTTTACCTTGAGAAAATCCCTGAGGGTAAACAAAGGTTTGTAATAAAAGTTATTCGCAGTACTTGTTGCAACAGGATTTGGATAAACCGTATCTGTTTCGCTCACTGAAATTCTGCTAACATAACCCCAGTTGGGATTATACCTGAGGCCCATATTGGTTGGAATTCCGTTATTCTGTAGGCTGTCTATAGCCTGTTGTGTCATCCCAGCCTGAAGAGCGTAAGCCGTGTCGTATGTTGAAATATGCTTCATATAGGAACGTTGCCCATGTTTTTGGGGTGCTCCCATGGCACTAAAACTCAGGGTGTGTTTTTTAAATTGCTTGTCAACCCTCAAAAAATAGAACCAGCCTTCTGTCCAGGTTTGGTCAACCCATCCGTTGCCTTTTTTGTAAGACCCGGCAAATGTAACCCCCCACCCTTTTTTCATACGTCCGGTAGTCATTCCAAGTGAAGACCTTAAAAATCCATCGTTTCCAACTTCTTGTTTAAAGGTGATTCCTTTACTGTTTTCGATGCCCTGGGAAGCTATGTTGATTGTGCCGCCAACTGAAGGGATGGCCAGCTTTGAAGCGCCCAGTCCACGTTGCACTTGGGTATACCGCATCACCATATCCAGGCCAAACCAATTGGACCAGTAAACCCAACCGTTTTCCATATCATTAACTGGTATCCCATCAAGCATAACAGCCACATTTCTTTGGTTGAAACCACGAATGTTGATACGGGCATCGCCATCGCCGCCACCAGCCTGTGTAGCATAAACACCAGGAGTCGCATTTAAGATCAGCGGGATATCACGTGAAGCCAGCAATTCATCAACCATTGCAGGTGTAATATTGGAAAAAGCGATAGGTGTTTCGCGGGTTTTGGCAACATCACCAACTACTTCCACCTCACTCAGCGTTAAAGTTTTCATCTCGAAATTGAGATAAATATTTTTATCCGCCAATACTACCTTTTTGGCCTGTGTGATGAATCCAACATAGGAGACTGATATTTCATAGTTTCCTGACGGAAGTTTTATTTCATACTCCCCTTCAAGGTTTGTAACCACACCTTGCCCAGGCCCATAAACAACATTAACCCCTATGAGTGGTTCACCTAAATCGTCTTTGACAATGCCGCTAATGCTTTTATCCTGTGCGAATACATTTATTGCCGACAACAAAAGAGCCACAAAAAAGAAGAAAAATTTATTTTTCAAACTACCCATTTTCCCAGGTCTGTAAATGATTTATAAAAAAGGGGATTTCCTGATTCACAATTTCCAAATTTAATAGGTAGTTTAGAATAAGAAACACACCGTTATTTCAATAATCTATTTGAAAAGCATCTTTTTGGTCTGAACCTGTCCTGTTGCAAATGTAATCTTAGACAGATAAATCCCTTTGATGGTTTCACTGAGTTTCAAATTTACTTGCTCGCTATTCCCATCAAGTTCAAAAATTTCAACAAGTTTACCTGTGATATCAAATATTTCAACGAATTCAATCTTTTCATCGGCGGTAATCGAAAACATGCCGTTTACCACCGGATTGGGATAAACATGGATGTTTAAGTTAGCAATATTCTCATCCACTCCGAGGTAATTGCAATCACACGTATGTGATCCTAATGAATCAAAAGTATTTACAGGAATGCTGTCCCACTGGACAAAAACTTCAAAATATGGGTTTGGGTTGCTTTTGACTCCTGCAGTCACATCGGGGTGACGGATGAGCGTTTGGTTTTCGGTCCACGAAAGCCAGAACAATGGTCCTACAATATAATTTTGAATAAAATACTCGGTGGGGTTTCCGCCACTGTTGTAAGTAATCAAAGTATCGTTCAAGCTGCCCCAGCCATTGTCATCGGCAAGCATACCTCCTCCTATGATTGCGAAAATATCCACGATTTCACCGGTTAATTTTTCAAGCGTAACAGCATCGTTGCCATTAAAATACATCATCCTGTTTACACTGTATACGGGGCAAAGAAAAAGGTCTGCCTTTTCTTGCAATGCTGGATCAACAGGTTGTTCGAGATCAACGCCATTGGGATCTCTTTTATCGAGAACAACTACGAAAGTGCTTTTGGGCTGAATGGTTCCGGAAAGGCCAACCGAATAGGGTTCAAAACCACCATTACTATACCTGACAAGGTTGTACGCACTCAGATCAATTGCAGCAGTAGTTGGGTTATACAATTCGATAGCTTTGTTATTACCTGTACCTTCAACATACTCGGAAATGAAAAGATCAGAGCATTCCTGAGAAAAAAGAAATGCAAAAACAAATAAAAGCAAGAAAGTAGATATAAATTTTTTCATACTGTATAATTAAAATGATTAATAAAGTTTAACGTGCAAAAATAAGAACTATTGATAGAAAATTTTTGATTAAAAGTGAATTCACTGTTTATTTATAAACAATTCGATTTAGTTTTCAAAAATTAAGGCAGTGATTCATTTCGATTTAT
>DATCTB010000441.1:0-4743 GCA_036568185.1 Bacteroidales bacterium
AGGAAGTAACCTCAATTTTAATCTCTTTGCTTACTTTTCCATTATTGTTTGAAACAGCGCAAGTAATTGTGTTAATCCCTATGCAGCACTGGCCAGCAGCATACCGTATTTGATGGCCACTCCCGTTAAAGTTTCCATGATCGCATTCCCAGCTATAAATTAATGAATCGCCACGGGCAAAACAGCTAATGGTAGTGGTATCCCATGCTTTAACTGTGTAGAATGTTGCTGTGAGGCTGTCGATGATAATCGTATCGGTGGTGTTCACATCATCAATGTTGTTTTTTTGACAGGCCATACATGTGAGGCTTATTGCAAGAATGGTAATAACTATAGGCCTCATGTTTATTGTTTTTAGGTATTGCATTAAATATTATTTGTTGGCCATTATATTATCAAATTCTTTCCTCAGCTCATCATACGAAAAATACCCTGTATGCCTGAAAAATTCTTCTCCATTTTTATCAAGAAGTACCTGGGTTGGGATGGCAACCACGCCATAGTATTTCATTAAAGCCTGGTTTTCCATTTCCAAAATATTCAGGAAAACAACCTGTATGGTTTGTGGGTATTCATTTTTAACTTCCTCCATTACAGTTTCCATTTTCCTGCAGGCAACACAGCCTTTTGCACCAAATTCGAGAAAAGTGAGATGATAGCCCTCTTTGTTCGATTGGTAATTGTACAGTGAATCAATTAGTTTATGAATAGAAGTTTGTACTTCTGCCCCGGTTTGTGATTTCATTTCGGCAGAAACCATGCTAGATAGTTTATTTTTTTGGGTAAAAAGGAATACCAAAAAAAAGACAGTCAGCAGGAGGAGAATGAGGTTTCCGACTTTTGATTTCATAACCGTTTGTTTAAAAAAACGTCCCGAATATCAAACCTGAAATAGTGGCCATCACCACCACAAGGCTAACATAAACTAGTGTTTTTTGTACGCCAATCACACTTCTGATAACAAGCATATTTGGCAGTGAAAGCGATGGGCCGGCCAGCAAAAGGGCCAAAGCAGGGCCTTTACCCATACCTGCCGCTAACAAACCTTGTAAAATTGGAACCTCAGTAAGGGTAGCGAAGTACATAAATGCCCCGACAATGGATGCAAATAAATTTGCAAAAATGGAATTGCCACCAACCAGGTTACTGATCCAGGTGCTGGGAATAATGCCAGCGATTTGTGTTCCGTCGTGTGTTGAGCCCAGCAAAAACCCGGCTACAATCACACCAAGTGCCAATAGGGGCATGATTTGTTTGGTGAAATCCCAGCTTGACAATGTCCACTCTTTATTTTCGCCGCCACTAAATAAAGTAATCACACTTAATGAGGCTATACCAACCACCATGGGGACAAGTGGGCTTGGGCTGAGGAAAGCACTGATGGCTGTTAGTACAGTTCCAGCGATGACCATCCACCATTTTATTTCGAGGATTCTGATGAGCGAATACACGAGCAACAGTCCGAAGAAAGAGGTTATGTACCATTTGTTTATCCAAATCCAGAACATTAATCCGCTATCTGTATCTGGCTTACCCCAATTGGCAAAAACAAGGATAAAAACCAGCGTAAAAAAATGAAAAGCTGTTTGCCATAAAGGGCGCTTTTCAGGCATTACCGGAATATTCATTTGTTCTTCTGCTTTTACATGCTCTTCTTTACGATAGATAAGCGACATGGTAATTCCAATAACTACGCTAAACAGAACAGCCCCAATAACCCTGGCAACTCCCATTTCAAAACCCAGAATATTGGCAGTAAGAATAATGGCTAGAATATTTATTGCCGGGCCAGAATAGAGGAAGGCTATAGCAGGACCTAAACCAGCTCCACGTTTATGGATACTTGAAAAAAGTGGCAGGATAGTGCATGAGCAAACTGCGAGTATGGTTCCTGAAACGGCTGCAACAGTATAAGCCACCCACTTTTTGGCCTTGGCTCCAAAATACCTTAGTACTGATCCCTGGCTGACAAATACCGAAATTACACCGGCAATAAAAAAGGCAGGTAACAAACAAAGAATAACGTGTTCCTGCGCATACCACCTCGTAAGGTCGAGGGTGGCCTCAACAGCTTCTTGAAACCGCAGGTTTTCGAGAGGCATAAAAAAGGCCAGTAAGAAAAAGAAGATAATCCAGCCTAAAATTTTGATTTCATTTTTCCAATCCATGATTTACTTTTTTATGTTCGTATTTTACCGAACATTTTTTCCAAAAAAAACTACAAATAGATGATGATGATGTAATAAATGCCTACGGCAATAAATAACACAGCAATTACCCTTCTGAACCAGATTTCAAAGCTTTTAATTTTGTTGTAAAACGAACCGACGTTAGATAAAGTAAAAGCAATTAACCACGCGAACATGATAACTGGTATACCTGTAGCAATAGCAAAAGCAAAGGGTAATACGATAGCATTTCCACTGCTAATAGTCATTGGCATTAACATACCAAAAAAGAGAACACCACTATAAGGGCAAAAAGCAAGGGCAAATACAATTCCAAGTACGAAAACTCCCCAAAAACCTTTTTTTCCATTGGATTCAACTTTATTCGAAAGAGAAGATAGTCCGGGAAATTTAATCTTTATCAAATTAAGCATTACCAAACCGATTAGTATTAAAACTGGCCCAATAATTTTCTCGCCATACTTCTGAAAAAAACCTGAAATTTGAAACTGGTCGGCACTATAGAACAGCACAATAGCGAGCAAAGTATAGGACACGGTGCGCCCGAGCGTATATACCAAGCCATTATAAAAGACCTTTTTCCTGTCCTGGATATCTTTGCTGATAAAACCGATTGCGGTAATATTGGTTGCAAGTGGGCAGGGGCTGATGGCAGTCATCAGCCCAAGAATCAAGGCCGAGATAAAGGGAATGGAATTGTTGTCAAAAAGGTTGGTTAAAAACTCCATTTTTACCTATTTATAAAGAAGAAATGGTTTCTTTAATTGCAGCTTCCAGTTTGTCAGGGTTTTCGCGGGCATACATGAAAGCCTTGTTGGTCAAGTCTTTTTTGTTATTGCCTTTTACAAAAAGCAATGTTTGCCCGGTTACTTTCAATTGCTCAGCTAAAGTAGCATTTACTTCATCATCCAGGTTAACTGAAACAAAAACCAAGGTTTCATTTTTCAATTGTTCAGGATAATTCTTTTTTAAAGTTTCTTCGGTTACTTTTTCAACTGCTTCGCACGTCGCACAGCGGCGGGAAAAGTGAAAGTAAAACACTTCAGTAGTTTCAGATACTTTTACAGGAGTTTGAACCCCGGTTGCGGTTTGAGCATTTAACTGCGGGAAGGCAAATAGAAGAATTAACGGTAATAAAAGCGATTGTAAAGTTTTCATTTTATAAATATTTATTTGGTAAGAATTGATTTTAATTCGGATGAAGAGGGCAAGCGTCCGCTGAGCACAACTTTTCCGTCAATAACAAGGCCTGGAGTGCTCATGATGCCATACCCCATTATTTTCATAATATCTTCTTCTTTTATAACAGAAGCATCTATACCTAATTCTGAAACTGCCTCTTGGGTCAGTTTTTCGAGAGATTTACATTTTGGACAACCTGTCCCTAAGATTTTTATTTCCATTTTTTTTTAATTTTTATTAGCCGCTAATGCACTAATATTAGCGAATCAGCGACAATTATTATTTATTCCATTAATTTATAAAACAAAGATCTGGCATCTTTCCAGTTTTCATGATTCAGACAATATTTAACCTTAGGAGTCTCAATTTCCCCTTGTATTAACCCGGCATCCTTTAATTCTTTTAAGTGCTGTGAAAGGGTTGATTTGGCGATTGGGAGCACTTCAGACAAGTCGCCACTGTAGCAGCAGGATTGTTTTGATAGAAGTTCGAGAATATACATCCTTACCGGGTGCCCCATCGCTTTGGCAAAGCGGGCAGATTTTAGCTGTTCCTCTGAAAATATGTTGAAATCTTCGTTCATTTTTAAATTTATTGTTCGCAAAATTACGAACAATATCATTTAAAAGAAATCAAGGATGAAATTTATACTGATTCTAATTAGGCTATCCAAACTGTTTTGATATTGATAAACTCCCTGATTCCAAAACTTGCAAGTTCACGGCCGAAGCCAGAACGCTTAGTTCCTCCGAAAGGTAAACGAGGGTCAGATTTGACTATGCCATTGATAAAGACTGCGCCTGCATCAATTTTTGAAACCATTTCTTCAGCCAGTTTTAGGTTTTTTGTCCAGATGCTGGCGCCAAGCCCGAAAGGAGTGTCATTTGCAATGCGAACGGCTTCTACAGCATTTTTCGCAGGAATTACAACCGACACAGGCCCAAATGTTTCTTCATCATACACCGGCATTCCTTTTTGTACATCAAATAAAAGGGTAGGGGCATAGAATTTATTTTCAATACGTTTTCCCCCACAGAATAATTTCGCACCCATTTTTAAGGAATCATCTACTTGTTTTTCAATTTGTTCCAATAAATCTATCCTAGCCATTGGGCCAAGTTGGGTGTTTTCATCCATTGGGTCACCCAATTGAAGGTTTTGTAGCAAATCTCTTTGTTTCCTTATAAAATCCCCAAAAATGGATTCCTCAACTATAAACCGTTTTGCAGCAATACAAACTTGCCCTGAATTCAACATTCTTGAGTTAGTTCCAACTTGGCAAGCTTGATTGAAATCGGCATCAGCCATTACAATAAAAGGGTCGGAGCCACCCAATTCAAGCACACATTTCTTTAAATATTTCCCAGCCTGG
>DATCTB010000442.1:0-2427 GCA_036568185.1 Bacteroidales bacterium
CGGAAAGATATTTTATCAAAAGAAGAAAAACAGCTTGCGCTCAGGAATGCTTTGCGGTATTTTCCAAAAGAACAGCACGCGGTTTTAGCCAAAGAATTTGCAGAGGAATTGCTGGCTTACGGCCGCATCTATATGTACCGTTTCCGTCCCGATTATGAAATGTTTGCCCGCCCAATCAGCGAATATCCGCACCAATCTGAGCAAGCTGCCGCCATCATGCTGATGATTCAAAACAACCTGGACCCGGCAGTAGCGCAGCATCCCCATGAGCTGATTACTTATGGTGGAAATGGCGCGGTTTTTCAAAACTGGGCGCAATATCTGCTCACCATGCAATACCTCGCCACCATGACTGATGAGCAAACACTGGTGATGTATTCGGGCCATCCGCTCGGGTTATTTCCTTCGCACAAAGATGCGCCAAGAGTGGTAGTAACCAACGGTATGGTCATTCCAAATTATTCAAAACAAGATGATTGGGAAAAATTTAATGCGCTCGGTGTTTCGCAATACGGGCAAATGACCGCAGGTTCTTACATGTACATTGGTCCGCAGGGAATTGTACACGGGACTACGATTACCGTAATGAATGCCGCCCGGAAAGTTGCCAAAAACAATGAAAACCCCTTTGCAGGAAAACTGTTCCTCACTGCCGGGCTGGGTGGCATGTCGGGTGCCCAGCCCAAAGCCGCCAAGATTGCCGGGGTGGTTTCGGTAACGGCGGAAGTTAACCCAAGTGCTTCGCGAAAAAGGCATTCCCAGGGCTGGGTTGATGAATTGATAACTGATTTGGACGAGTTGGTTGCCAGGGTAAAAAAAGCAAAAGCCAACAAAGAAGTCGTTTCCATCGCTTTTGAAGGGAATATAGTGGATGTATGGGAAAAATTTGATAAAGAAAATATCCTTGTTGACCTCGGCTCCGACCAGACTTCCCTCCACAATCCATGGGCTGGAGGCTATTATCCTGCCGGGCAAAGCTTGGAAGAATCAAATAAAATGATGGCTGAAAACCCTGAACTGTTCAAGGAAAAGGTGAGGGAAACTTTGCGCAGGCATGCAGCGGCCATCAACAAGCACACAGCTAAAGGAACTTATTTTTTCGATTACGGAAACGCTTTTTTGCTTGAAGCCTCTCGTGCCGGTGCAGATGTAATGGCTCCCGACGGCAAAACTTTCCGCTACCCTTCTTATGTGCAGGATATTATGGGGCCAATGTTTTTCGATTTCGGCTTTGGCCCTTTCCGTTGGGTGTGCACCTCCGGCGACCCGAAAGACCTTGAAACTACTGACCAAATTGCTGCCAATGTATTAGAAGATATAATGAGAAACTCCCCGGTTTCCATCCAAAGCCAAATGGCTGACAATATTCACTGGATAAAGGAAGCAAAGCAGAACAAACTGGTGGTTGGCTCGCAAGCGAGGATATTGTACGCCGATGCCACAGGCCGCATCAAAATTGCGGAAGCATTTAACAAAGCAATTAAGGATAAGAAAATTAGCGCTCCTGTAGTGCTGGGCCGCGACCACCACGATGTTTCAGGCACTGACTCGCCTTTCCGCGAAACTGCCAATATTTACGATGGTTCCAGTTTTACAGCCGATATGGCTATTCAAAATGTGATTGGCGATTCCTTCCGCGGCGCTACCTGGGTTTCTATCCACAATGGTGGCGGGGTAGGTTGGGGCGAAGTTATCAACGGTGGCTTTGGGATGCTGCTTGATGGCAGCGCTGATGCTGACAGAAGACTGAAAAACATGCTTTTCTGGGACGTAAACAACGGAATCTCGCGCCGTAGTTGGGCCCGCAACGAAGGCGCCATCGAAGCTATCAAACGTGCTATGGTTGAAACTCCCGGGCTGAAGGTTACTCTGCCTATTTTGGCGGATGAGGGGCTGGTTGAGGGGGTGTTTTAAAGGGAAATGGGAATTCAACTTTTTAATTAATATGGTTTCCTGCTTTCGCAGGAATGAAGAACCTTCTCTCTTGCCATTCCTGCGAAAGCAGGAATCCAGTTCTCCATACGACAATAGATTCCTGATAAGTTTTTCAAACTTTCAGGAATGAAGAACCCTTGAAAAATATTTCACTTCATGAATTCCTTTAATTAAAAAGTTAGTTCCAAAACTTTGTATTTTTGAAAAGCAAAAATTAATGAAATTGAATTCCAAAAAAATTACCCTGCTATCCACTTCATCTTTGCTGATGTTGCTTTTATTTTCAAGCCATTTCGTTTTTTCACAGGAAAAAAATGAAATAAAAAAAGACACAACTGAAAAGCATAAAATAAGCCTGCGCGATTCGATAACCGGAGCGATTGACATCAGCGATTTGATTTATAATGCGCGGGGCTTCATGCCTATTCCAATGATTGTTACTGAGCCTGCTGTTGGTTATGGCGGAGGGCTGGCAATTCTTTATCTGCTGCC
>DATCTB010000443.1:0-3305 GCA_036568185.1 Bacteroidales bacterium
TAGCGGTTTTCCGCTATTTTTTTTAAATGGCGGTTTTCCGGGATAGATTTCAATTTTTCCTTCACTATGTTTACAGTCCTCTTAAACGCTCAACTGATGCAAGTTTGTATCATTTCCGGTAAATTGAAATTGTTTGTTTCGTTTATACTTGACGTAGAGGCGTTTACCCCCCCCCAATTTAATACTGACATTAACTGGAAACAGCCTGTTTGGCCTCCAACTCTCCAAATATTGCTTTCAAATAAACAGCATAAAAGCGAAATCAATACACTTTTTAGGCAAAAACAAGTTCATTGTTCTTGCCTCCTGCAACTTGCCGGTTGTTGCGGGGGGCAGTAAACTTATTCAACATAAACCGGTCTATTTATTTTATTAATTTAAAAACAAAAAAATACGATTATGAAAAATTTTCTAATGATTATCGCGGTTATGTTTCTGGGTGTAACAGCCGCTTTTTCGCAAGTAGATCAAGTCTATGTGTCTTGGAATTCAACTGAATGTAATTGCTTTGATCAAGGTAATTCCTATTATTCCGTAAAAGTTGTTATTTACGATGTTGCCAACGATATGGTTGTAGTGGAAGGTACGGAAGCAAAGGTTGATTTTGGGACTTATAACGTTTATGTGGATGTTCCTGAAGCTAATGAGCATTGCGCCAATCCAAATTTGCCATATACGCCAAACTTAAAAGTGATGGCTGGGGTTGCGGTTATGTGTGATAGTTACAACCCGCCTGAAGCTGTTTGTAATGGTTATAATGAACTTCCAAATCAAGCTTGTTCAGATTTTGACCCTTATGTACAAATTACTGTTGTAATAAATTAGAGCAAATTATTATTTGTTGACGCTCTAAAATTATTATAACTTTAGAGCGTCAACTGTATTTTTTTCTGCTATGACAAAAAGACTTCTATTCGCAATTATATTCTCATTTATTCTGTTTGCTGCTCTTGCCCAAAAGCAAACCAATGTGTGGTATTTTGGTCATCAGGCAGGGATAAACTTCAATAGCGGACAACCTATTGTTACGTCAGGGCCTTTTGATACCAATTGTGCCTCAACGATGTGCGATTCTACCGGCGAGTTGTTATTTACAACTGATGGTGATACGGTTTGGAACACGAATATGCAAGTGATGCAAAATGGAGCCGGTTTACATGCCGAGGGAACCATAAACCAGGGAGTACTTGTCATTCCCAAACCAGGATCGTCCACACTTTATTATATATTTACAATTCCCTATTTGTTTTATTACCAGCATGGCTTATATTATTCAGTTGTTGATATGGAGTTAGACAATGGGTTAGGAGCCATTACCAATGAAAAGAACATTTATATCAGTGCTGCCTCGGATGTTCATGGAGGGCTCACGGCAGTAAAACATAGCAATGGGCACGACATCTGGGTGATCACTCGCAACCAAAATGAAAATGAGGCAAGTTATGCAGCTTTTTTGATAACTGATGATGGTATTGATTTGATTCCTATAAGCAGCAGTGCAAATA
Source organism: Bacteroidales bacterium (assembly GCA_036568185.1). Classification (GTDB taxonomy): domain Bacteria; phylum Bacteroidota; class Bacteroidia; order Bacteroidales; family F082; genus DATCTB01. Next base: position 1,506 of record DATCTB010000443.1, read on the forward strand.
TGCTTGCTGGAGGTGGTGCTATTTCAGCAAATGTCATTAAAGTTTCTTTTGATAAAAAAAATATTATTGAAGCTTGTGGCATTCCAAGCACTGGAGCCTCCTCACCGTTGTATCGATTTGATATCTGCGATTTTGATGCAACAACTGGAAATATTAGTTATCAATATTCCATTCGTGTCAAAGAACCTCTTGAGGAACGATTTCAAATGCCTGCTTCAGTGGAGTTTTCTCCCGATTCCAAGTTAGCCTATTTTTCAACTTGGGCAGATATCACTGGAACTGGTGAATTTTTTGAATGTCGTATTCATCAATATGATATGAGCTTTATTGACGATGCCAACTTGTTTGCCGAATCTGCCTTATTGATTACCCAAGATGGAGGTAGTGGTCTTCAATTAGCAACTGATGGAAAGATATATTGTGGAATGTATCCAACCCAAGAAGGCGTAATTGTTACCCCAGTTTCAGTGATCCATAAGCCTTGGTTGAGGGGGATAGCTTGTAATTTTGAAAAAGATGCTGTGACGTTTCCTGATGACCATGGAGTTTATTATCAACTCCAGAATATTTTATTGGATTACCTCTTCCGTTTCGAATGGGAAGGCCATTGTTCCTCTGAGCCTTTTGTTTTCCAATCCAATTTCCAGCCTGTGCCTGCCTCCATCGAGTGGAACTTTGGTGATTTGTTGTCGGGCGGGAACAATATTTCGCATGACCTCAACCCGGTGCATAAGTTTACCGGGGGCGGCGAATACGAAGTGCATGTGCACGTGGAATATCCCAACGGCAGGATTGAAGAAACTTCGAGGGTTGTTACCATAACCGGCACGCCAAAACCCCGTTTGGGGCCTGACATTCTCAAGTGCGAGGACGATGAAATCACGCTCAATGCCGGCAATGAGCAGGGTTTTTATTCGTGGAGCAACGGTGTGATTGGCCAAAACCACAACGAAATAACCGTTTCCGACACAGGCTGGTATTGGGTTCAAGTGAACAACGATGGCTGCCTAGGCTACGACACCATCCACGTGGGACTTTTCCCAAAACCGCTGCTCGATGAAAGCGCCTTGCAACTTATCCCAACTGCCTGCAGTGGCAGCACCGGCAAGATTCTGGGGCTGGCGGTTTCAGGTTTCGAACCATTCAGTTTCGGCTGGTTCGATGCTGACAGCAATTTTTTGGCCAGCACCCTCGATTTGCAAAATTTACCGGTAGGAAATTATTTTTTGCATATTCTGGATGGGCATGGCTGCACAACCATCACCGAAGCTTACACCATCGAAGATGCAGGCGATATTACAATTTCCCTGGTAGAAAAACAGGATGAACATTGCGGGCAGAATTCAGGTTCAATCAACATCACAGCCGTTTCAGGCGACCCGGACAATTTGCAATATTCCATCGACAATGGAAATTCCTGGCAAAGCGGAAATTCTTTATTTGAAAACTTACCTGCCGGGAATTATTTCGTTCGTGTGAAAGACCTTTTGGGCTGCGAAACTGTGTTTGAAAATAACCCGCTTATTCTTGAAAACATCCCCGGCCCTGAAGTAAGTTCGGTAAACACAACACCTGAAATTGACTTTTTACAAAACGGAGAAATTGATATTTCCGCTAGCGCGAATTCAGGACAACTTCACTTTTCCATTGACAATGGCGCAAGTTTTCAAACAGGAAACGGCCTGTTTCAAAACCTCTCAGCAGGAACTTATTCCTGCGTTGTAAAAGACGATTTTGGCTGTGATACTGCATTTACGGTAGTGCTCACCCGCAGCATCACCCAACTGATTGAAGCCATTG
>DATCTB010000444.1:0-4445 GCA_036568185.1 Bacteroidales bacterium
CAGTGGTAACCGGGTTTTTGAATTCAAGCTTTCCTATGTTTACTTTCAGGTCTACCATACCAGTACTTTTGTATTAAAAACAGGTCCTTCAGTGCAAACACATTTATTTCCGGTTGTGGTTTCTGTTACGCAGCACAAGCAGGCCCCAAATCCGCAAGCCATCATGTTTTCGAGCGAAACTTCACAAGCCACCTTTTTTTCAGCAGCTATTTTTGCCACAGCTTTCATCATCGGGTCGGGGCCGCAGGTGTATATTTTATCAAAAGGAAAATTGCTTTTAAAAACTGAATGCTGCGTAACAAGGCCTTTTTCGCCGAGGCTGCCATCTTCAGTTGTAATCAGCACTTTGCCATATTTCGAAAATTCTTCAACCAGCACAACATCCGTTTTCGAGCGAGCGCCAAAAAGGAAAGTTACTTCAGTATTTTTCTTTTTCAATTCCCTTGCCAGCAAAATGAATGGTGCAATCCCAGAGCCACCACCAACTATCAGGGCATTGGAAGTATTCCCGGTAGGAAATGAATTGCCTAAAGGATATATAATACTAACTTTTTGCCCGATATTTAGTTCGCCAAGTTTTTGTGTCCCCTTGCCAATAATTTTTATGTAAAAATCAATGGTTTTCTTTTCGTAATCCACATCAAGGACTGAGATTGGGCGGCGAAGAAAAACATCGGCAGCATTGGGGATTTCAATTTCGGCGAAATTTCCAGCTTCAATTGGAACAATGGTTTCGTTGGTCTCAAGGGTGATAACATAGCTGCTTTCATTCAGCCAGGTATATTGTTTTACTGTAAAATCCTGAACTTTTTTCATCAGGTTTATTCGCCTTTTTTGTTGGTTTTTTTCTTGGCCTTTTTTGGGGCAGTTTCTTTCTTTTCTTCCACTGGTTCAATTTCTTCAGGCACTGTTTCCTCCTCGTCTTCAACCAGGTCAACCAGTCCTTTTTCAAGCAATAAATTATACCAGCCAAATATTTTTTTCATATCCGAAACATAGACGGTGTCTTTGTCATAGTTCGGAAGTGCTTTTTCGAACAAGGCTTTTATCTCGGTGGAGGATGCCTTTTTCATATCAGGAACCGGCTGCTCATTTTGCATTTTGAAAATGTTTTGTAAAACATCTTTTAAAGGCGTGTCTTCGTCTTCTGTAAAAATGCTGATTTCCTTTAAAGTGCTGATGCGCTCGTGGCTGAATGCAGGAATCTTCTTTCCGTCAACCAGCGATTCTACAATGATGTTGTTTTTGGCTTCGCCAACCATCTTAAACAGGCCTGGCTTTCCGGTAATTGATAAAATTTTAGTTAAATCCATTGCGCTTATTTTTTGCAAAAATAATATTTACCAGTCGATTTATTGCAATAAATCTGAGATTGAATTACCGAGAAATAATTTGGGGTTTTGTTATTTATTAAATCAGGCCTTCTTTTTGGCGATCAGCCTCACCACATCGGCCTTGCCTTCATGGAAGTGGCCTTCGTACAATTGAATTTCCTTGTTTTCGAGTAGTTGAATATCCAATTCTGAAAAGTCATCTTTCAATATTTTTAATGAATACAACAGTTCCACATTTTTAGGGCCACCTGATTCATTACCAATTTGCTGAGTATTGAAAGCTTCAAGTAAGACGACTCCACCAGGCTTTAGGAATGAAGTCAATCGCTTGTGGATATTCTGCCTAATGCTTTCCGGGAAATGGGCGAAAATAAAAACAATGGCATCGAACTTTTGTTCGGATTTATAATACAAAGCATCGTTAACTTCGTAATTGATACTTACTTTCAGTGAGCTGGCCAGTAAATCAGCCTTTTCCTTCCCTTTTACGCTATAATCAAAAGCAAAAACGTTCCAGCCTTTGGTAGCTGCATAAACCGCATTCCGGCCTTCGCCTTCGCAGGGAAACAATATTGTCCCTGGTTTTTGTTTGTCTAGCCATTCTTTGAAAAAATCGTTGGGAGCTGTGCCATAAGCAAACTCTTTTTTGCCATACCTTTCATCCCAAAATTCTTTCATAATATTTTCATAGAAAAATTAGTGTAACTGAATTCCGGTTGCAACAAGGCCATGGTATTCGGGATGTTTGCGGATATAAGTCTTGATAAATTTGCACATGGGCACTATGGTCATTCCTTCGTCTTCAATTATTTTGAAAACCTCTCTGGCAAGATAACTGGCAATCCCTTTTCCGGCTAACTCTTCCGGTATTTCTGTATGAATTAGAAATATTTTTCCCGATTTATTTGAGTATTCAATTTTCGCCAAATGGTCATCAATGCGCATTTCGTATTGGGAAAAAATTTTGTTGTCAACTATTTCAAATTTAGAAAGTTCTGCTTTTTTCATATACTACAATTTATTTTACAAAAGATGATTAAAGGATGATTTTGGTTCCCAATAATTTCAAAAATTCAGCTGTTATCGCAGCATTTCCGGGCCAGGCAGGCGAGGTAACCAGGTTTCCATCAACTACTGCTTTATCAGCACCTACATTTTGGAAATTTCCACCGGCAATTGTCACTTCCGGGCCAACTGCCGGGTAAGCTGTAAGTTTTCTTCCTTTGACAACCCCTGCAGCAGTAAGGATTTGGATGCCGTGGCAAATGGCAGCTACGGGTTTATTGGTTTCAAAAAAATGCCGGGTTATATCGAGTACTCTTTTTTCGAGGCGAAGGTACTCGGGAGCACGGCCACCAGCTATAAAAAGTCCCGCATAATCATCCAGGTTGACCTGGTCGAATGAGAAATTCAACACAAAATTATGGCCTGGTTTTTCAGTATAAGTCTGGTCTCCTTCAAAATCATGAATGGCGGTTTTTATTTTTTCGCCCTTTTTCTTTCCCGGGCAAACGGCATGTACTTCATAACCAACCATCTGAAGCATCTGAAATGGAACCATTGTTTCATAGTCTTCAGCAAAATCTCCGGTGAGAAATAATATTTTTTTCATCTTATTAAAATTGAATTAAGAAATTGTTTCCTGGGTTTTTTTCATTAAACAATCAGGCTTTATTTTTCCTGGCATCAATGAAACTTTTAATGAAGCTGATCAATGCTACAAGCGTTGAGAACATCATGATAACAACCCGCGAAATGGCAGCAGTGTCGGCCCTGTCCAATGCGCCCATCAATGGTTTGACCAGGCCGGCCAAAACCAATATTGTTACAATAACAGCAATGTGTGCAATTGTTTTGTTTTCTTTCTTCAAACCTTGATTCAGAAATAGTAGAATTATTCCTGCAAATACAGGGATTAAGGCTGTGAATGAAGGGGTTTCTGAACCAAAATATCCCCAAAGACCGAGGATGATTAACAGGATGGCATTGATAAGACTTGCTAAGTGTGGTTTCATTTTTTTTAGATTTATTTCAAAATATTTAGTTTGCAAAAATAGTGTATTAAATTTAGAAGGTAGAAAACAATTTTTTATTCATTAAACTAAATTGAAAAATATTACTCATGTAACCAATTGTTTTATAGATATTTCACCTTGTTAAATTTAATTAACATATTACTGATTAGTTTATGTTTATCTTTGCACCATTAATAAAGAAGCGTCCTTTTGAACTGACAGTAAATCCTTCCCCCAACGAAACTTTCCTTTCTATTCTCGAGCATTCTTCTGAAATCAAGACTTCAAGTGATAATTATTCACTTTTAACTGAAATTCTTGTGTCATATTTTATTATTAAATCAAAAAAAGGAATGAGCATACAAAAACCAAAATTTTCAAGAGATAACCGTGATTTCTCTGACTCGTTAAGAACTAAAGTAAATAACTATTTCAATACTACAAAAAGAAGTAAAAATGCAAATGCTAATATGGTCATCAAAACGATTACCATGCTGCTGATGTATTTCGGACCTTTAGTTTTAATGCTGTCTGGCTTAATTACAAATCCCTGGCTTATTTTTGGTAGCTGGGCAATGATGGGCTTTGGCATGGCCGGCATTGGAATGAACGTAATGCACGATTCAGTTCATGGTTCGTATTCAAAAAATAAGTCGATGAATACTTTTTTGGGTTATTCAATGAATATTATTGGTGCCAATGCCAATATGTGGCAAATTCAGCATAACCAATTACATCATGGTTTTACGAATATTGATGAAGTTGATATGGATATTGCACCACCTAATTTGATACTGCGCTTTTCACCAAACCAGAAAAGAAACTGGATTCATCAATTTCAACATTTTTATGTGTGGTTTTTCTACAGCATTTCTACATTGATATGGGTTACAAGCAAGGATTTTGTACAGGTTTTTAAATTCAGAAAAGTGGGTGTAATTACAGAAGACAAACAATTGAAGAAAGAACTCAAGCAAATTATTTTGTGGAAATTGTTCTATTATAGTTATATTCTTGTGTTGCCCTTGCTGCTTGTGCCGGTTTCTCCTTGGTTAACTTTGCTGGGTTTTGTTACCATGCATGCCATCACAGGCTT
>DATCTB010000445.1:0-2061 GCA_036568185.1 Bacteroidales bacterium
GCAAAAATGATGGCAAAAATACCCATCACCAGGTTGAAGCTGATGTGCGACAAATCGGCGTGTCCGAGGAGAATGATGCCGCCAATGATAATAACGCCGCTGATGGCATTGGCGCCCGACATCAAAGGGGTGTGCAGAACCGAAGGCACATGGGCAATTACCTCAACGCCCAAGAATATCGAGAGCATGATGATAAAAATCGCTTCTTTATGTAAATAGAAATAAACCAAAAAATCTTCCATTTGGATTGTTGTTATGATGAATAAATCTGTTTTAGCCTGTCGCCCATAATTGCTTTTTCATGGACAACACAAGTATTTTTTACAATGTCATCTTCAAAATTGAGCTGCAAACTGCCATCTTCGGCTATCAGCAATTTCAAGAAATTGACCAGGTTGTTGCCATACATCCGGCTGGCATCGTTAGGCATTTCCGATGGGTAAGCTGAATTTCCAACAATAGTTACGCCTTCTTTAACTATTACTTTCCCATCTTCAGTCAACTCACAATTCCCACCTGTTGAAGCAGCAAGGTCGATAATTACAGAGCCTTTGCGCATCGCCTTTACTGTGTTTTTTTCAATCAGCAATGGAGCTTTCCTGCCGGGAATTTGGGCAGTGCAAATCACTACATTTGATTTGGCAGCATGGTCGTGGATGAGCTGTTTTTGTTTTTTCTTGAATTCTTCATCTTGCTCAACGGCATAACCACCGGCAGCGGCATCTTCTTTGGCCCCTTCCACTTCTACAAATTTTGCCCCGAGGCTTTCCACCTGTTCTTTTACGGCTGAGCGAACGTCAAACACTTCAACTACCGCTCCCAATTTGCGGGCTACCGCAATGGCTTGCAAACCGGCAACTCCCGCACCTAAAATCAGCAACTTCGCCGGGCGGATGGTTCCGGCGGCAGTCATAAACATGGGGAAAAAGTTGGGTAAACGGTTGGCAGCATCCAGCACAGCTTTATAGCCGGCAACCGTTGCCATTGATGATAAAATGTCCATTGCCTGCCCGCGTGTTGTACGTGGAATCATGTCCATGCTGAAAACTGTGAGGCCGCTTTCTTTCACAAAACCAACCATTTCTTTATCTGCCAAAGGGTTAAACACGCTGATAACAATTTTCCCTTTTCCCAGTTTGGATAAGAAATCTTTCGCAGATGGGTTGATTGACAGAAAAATATCAGCCTGATTAAGCAATTCTTCCCTGCCCGCCATTTTAGCCCCGGCTTCAACATATTCAGCGTCTTCAACCATGGCTTTTTCGCCGGCACCGTTTTCAACTATAATATTGGCTTTGAGTTTAATAAGAGTTTTTACAGCATCAGGGATAAGGCTCACCCTGTTTTCAAACTCCGGTTCTTTCAGAATTCCGATTGTCATTTGAGGTAGAAATTTAAGATTCCAAATGTAAGAATATTAATCATTTTAAAAATAGTTTTTAATGATTCTAAATAATCTTTCTTATTTTTGCAGCACTAATTTTAGCAAAAAATACGATTATGCAAATTGAAAAAAACACAGTTGCAACTGTAACATATACCATTTACCTCGATAATATCACCGGTGAAATAATTGAAAGCAGCGATGCTGTGAACCCTCGCTCCATGATTTTTGGCGTTGACCGCATGATTCCGGGTTTTGAACAAAAACTTACCGGGTTGACAAGTGGAGAAAAATTTTCATTTGAGCTTTCTGAAGAAGAAGCTTTTGGAAGCTACCGCAATGAAATGATTATAAATGTTCCCAAATCTGCCTTTATGATGGATGGGAAAATCAGGGAAGATTTGTTGTTTGTAGGCAACGAAATTGGCATGATGGACAACCACGGCAACCCAATCCGTGGAAAAATAATGCAAATTGACAGCGACAAGGTGGTGATGGATTTTAACCACAAACTGGCTGGAAAAAAACTATTTATTAGCGGAAGCGTTTTGGATGTCCGCCCTGTTACTGATGACGACTTAGCGCCAAAAGGTGGATGCTGTGGCGGCAGTTGCGGATGCGGTTCAGGAGAAAGCAAAGCTGAAGCAAGCCACGAACATGGGCACCACCACCACGGT
>DATCTB010000446.1:0-9551 GCA_036568185.1 Bacteroidales bacterium
AAATCCTGAAGGCCATTTTTTGCAAAAAACTTTTCCCCATTAAAAACTATCGTCAGGCCATTGTTGAGGAAAACATAATTCCACATCATTTCCTCAATATATTCAAACAGGTAATGGAAATTGCCGAAAATTTCGCCATCAGGAGTAAAGGTGATTAGGGTACCTTGCTTTTCTTCGCTGGCTTCAATTGGCGGGTCGTTGATTAGCTCGCCACGCTCGTAATCAACTATTTTGGTTTGCCCTTCACGCACAGATTGGGCTCTGAATTTATAAGCAAGCGCATTCACTGCTTTTGAACCCACGCCATTCAAACCAACGGCTTTTTTAAAAACTTTCGAGTCATATTTTGCGCCCGTATTAATTTTGCTGACACATTCCTTTACTTTTCCCAATGGCATCCCGCGGCCATAGTCGCGCACGGAAATTTCCTTGTCGTTTACAGTAACTTCAATGGTTTTGCCATGCCCCATCACGTATTCGTCAATGGCATTATCAACCACTTCTTTCAATAACACATAAATCCCATCATCGGGCGAACTTCCGTCACCCAATTTTCCAATATACATACCCGGCCTCAGCCTGATGTGTTCTTTCCAATCCAGCGACCGTATGCTATCTTCTGTATATTCTGCCGACATCTCACTTTAATTTAGGCGCAAAAGTAAAAAGTTAAAATTTAGAAATACGGCTTTTCTAAAATAGTTACGAAACGTAGTTTGTTGAAAACCTACTATTTATAAGGGATTCAGGATGTTGGGTGTAAAATTGGATTTAATAAAAAAAAGCAGCCTGGGTGTTGGCTGCTTTCTCAAAATTAGTTTTAGCTTTCCTTCTTTTTGATTGTCGAAATGCCGAAGATTGACCAGGCAGGACAAACCCTCGAAAAGGCTGTCAAAAGAGGCAAGAGGGCAACAAGTCCCCACCACGATTGGTAATACCAGCCTAATGCTGCAATAATTACTGCTAAAATGATTCGAACTGCCATGTCCATGATTCCTACATTTTTTTTCATAATCTAACTTTTTAAGTGAGTTTTAAAAGTTTAAAATTAGAATAAATATCGATGGCAGAAGTAATTTGACTAATCAACGAACAGTATAATTTTTTTATTACATAATAACTACCTTTTTGCATAGGCCAAACCCTACCATTTACCTTCCTTACATTCTGATGAATTATTGCTTAAATTGCGATATTCAAAATATTCTCCAAAAACCAAATAAAATGAAAACACATGCTACCCCCCCCCCCCGAGAATTTTAATTTTTATACGAAGTCATTATTAATACAACTAAAAATTACACTATTCTTTATTTTAGGAATATCCTATTTCCATTCCACTGCCCAGACTAATTTCCAGTCAGACCTCCTGCGAAATAGTCAATATTACGATTCGTTGATCTCCGTACGTGGAATTGACAGTATGCAGGGAACCGGTTACACGCAATACCAGAGATGGTTTAGGTATTGGGCGCCGAAATTATTACCTGACAAGGATTACAGTGATTATCAAAGTGATTTGTTGGAATATGCTCAACAATATTCTGCACCTATAAGTTCAATAGCAGGCAATATAAATTGGAACTTAGTTGGCCCTGATGGTGAAGGAGAGTACATGGGAGATAAATATACAGGGCAAATTCATTATATATACAGGAAAGGGCAAACATTGTTTGCTTGTTCGCCAGTTGGAGGGCTATTTATATCAAATGATGATGGAGATAATTGGGAAAATGCAGGTACTGACAAAGGACTTCCCAGAAGTGGTGTATCCAGTGTAGTTGTTGACAAATATAACTATTGGTATGTAACCACGGGAAATGGTGAAAGTTATTTGGGTAATTTCATCTGGCAACAATCAATTGGGGTTTACAGATCAAAAGATCAAGGTGCCAGCTGGAATTTAATTGGATTGGATAAATACAAACCCTATTCTGCACCAGAATTTACAATACAAAACATGCGCAAAGTAGTTGATATATCTCCTATAAATAGTAATAGCACAAGCCTAATAGTTGCTACAACGCATGGCTTATTCAGGATTAATAATGCAAATCAATCAAGCCCGAACATATCCAGGTTAATTGATAATGAATTTTATGATATAGAACCTGATTTGGGTAATCCAGATTATTTTTATGCTTCAGGTTCAGGTACCACCGGAGTATATAAAATAAACCGGACAAATAATACTTATACTAATCTTGGCTTTCCATTCCAAGAGGTTAATATCCCAACCTCTCAAATATTAAATCAAAGGATAACAATAGAGACAACAATTACAGACGCTGATTATTTATACGCAATTTATACAATAAGAATAAAGGATCAAAAAGATAAATCATTCTTATATATATATAATAATGAACAATGGACTTTGCGTGGTGCTTTACCTCAAAGTTTAAACGGAGAAGCTTTTTCAGGTTATGCAAGATCATTAGGTTGGGATATGGGCCATATTAATGAAGAAACTGTTTTGATAGGAAGTAATGTATCTCCTTATTACTTAGTATCCAATTGCAACGGACCAGGAGAATTGACCTCTATAGATTTAGATTACCCAAATGAAAAACCTCATGATGATTGCCATTTTATTTTATTGGAAGGAGATAATAAAATTTGGGCCGGTACTGATGGTGGGGTAGTTCATGGAACAATTACCGGACAAGCAATTGACTGGCAAATAAAGAATAAAGGATTGGGAGTTGCCACTATAGAACACATGGATGCGATTTTTAGCAGTAATAAGAGTTTTGTAACAAGTGGTCAATTTGATTGTGGAAGTTTTGTATATGAAACTAACGATGAAATAAATTGGACAGATACTTATATATGTGAAGGAGATGGCTATAAAACTTTAATTCCTAACGAAAATCTTTTTTTTGTTAGTGGACAGAATGGCTGGATTAAGAAATCAGAAAATGGAAATATTGTGAAACTGCCACAGGAGACAACGCCACAAGTGGACGATTCATGTGATCCAATCGAACCACCAGTAAATATTTATTATGCAAACTGGAATACCTATTTCGATTATTTCAACAATTATTTATATATGACGGGTCAAAAGGAAATAAGAAGATTAAATTTAAGTACAAACGATTGGGATGATTGGTCCTCCTTTGAAGACGACCCAAATATGGGTTGCGCCAAATCAGGAACTTGGGAAATTGCTGTTACCGGTAACAGTAGTAACACAATGTATGTGAGCACTTATGGTGGCTCTAATTATAGTTATTTTCAGATTTATAAATCAAATGGAGGGGGGGCGCAACAAGGCGCATGGCAATTAATTACTAAAGATGCAAATGTAGAAGATGGTTTTATAAATGTAATGGAGCCAGGACTCGGATCGGATTCAGAAAATAAACTATATGTAGCGATTAAAGATAAAATATATTATGTAGATTGTACCGATATGGGACATGCAGTATGGACACCTATTAATTACGGCTTAAACGTTGGTACTATTAATGATATAAAACTTGAAAGTGGCAGGGTATGGATAGGAACCGAGCGTGGGCTATATTATCTTGACAATGGAACAACCACATGGATTAACTATACCTCTGATCTTCCCAATGCAGCAGTAACTTCTATTAAAATTGCTCAAAACTACAGGATTTATGTTGGCACTTATGGAAGGGGAGTTTGGTACGCATCAGCCCCCGGATGTGGCTCAGGACTTGTCCATCAATTGGAAACAAATGAAACTATTTATTCTCCTATTACGAATATATTCTATGGTGATGTAATCATCCCTCCAGGCTTAACACTTACAGTAGAGGGAACTTTAAAAATGGGTGCCGGCTGCCGTATTATTGTTGAGCGAGGAGGAAAATTAGTTGTTGATGGTGGTATCATCACCAATGCCTGCCCCGATATGTGGAAAGGTATAGAGGTGTGGGGTACAGGCTGGCAAGAACAATCTGCACCATACCAGGGTATAGTAGATTTAAAAAATGATGCGCTTATTGAACATGCAGAAATAGCCATATCAACAATAAAAATAGATGAGAATAAGCCGGGCGGATATGATAGCGACTATTCCGGCGGGATGATATTTGCAAACAATACAGTTTTTAGTGATAATGCACAGGACATTAAATTCTATGAATATCCTTTTTCAAGTGTAGGTATGGTAACACCAGACTATCCAAGTAGCAGCATCTTCACAAAGTGTACTTTCAAAAGTTCAGATGATCTTTATTTTTTCAATAAAACAGAATTCAGGAAACATGTACAGTTGACAGGAATAAAAGGTGTAACTTTTGAAGGTTGCCATTTTGAAGAAAATACAACGATACAAACTAATGAAACAGTATATGGAATTAGTTCACGAGATGCCGGATTTAATGTTATTGCTGATTCAACTGAGTTTGGAGCTCCAGTATTCGGCAGCTTCACAAATCTGGATTATGGTATATATTCTACCTTTAGTTCCTACCTGTTGAAAGCCATTAAAATTGACCAGACAGAATTTATCGATAACTGGAAGGGTATTTACCTTAGTGCTGTAAATGATGCTATTATTACAAGAAACATATTTGATGAAAAGCCTGATATTAGCCTCTGTGGGCTATACCTGGACAATTGCACGGGATATCAGGTGGAAGAAAACGAATTCTTTTCCAAGTTTGGTGTTTTTTCACACGATTACTTTAAAACGATTGGTATTGTAATAAACAATTCAGGTTATGAAAATAATTTTATTTATAACAACATTTTCCACAATTTGCCTTCCGCAACCATTGCGCAAGGCATAAACCGCAGTAGTAAAAATAATACAGGGCTTCAGATTAAATGCAATAATTATTGGGATAACTTTACTGATATAGCAGTAACATATTCCGAGCCTAACTCTAATAATGGAATTGCTGCTGAACAAGGCTCAAGTGTAAATGATATTACTGCACCGGCCGGAAACCGTTTCAGCCGGAGTGGTGAATGGCAATACAGTGATTTTGATAATCAGGGGGGGAATGTTAACTACTGGTTGCCAACGTTTGGTGTGGTATTAATAAATTGGCGTTTATATCCATATTATAAAAATAATGTAAACACTATCTATGGCCCTGTTGCTCAATGGGATTCAATAAATGGTTGCCCATCAAATCTTTCCCAATATAGTATTGTGGAATTAAAAAGTCTGGTTGATGTTAGCCTTACTTCTTTGGAAGTATATTCCGATTCATTAAATACATTGGTTGATGCGGGTAACACTACTTCTCTGGCATTAGATGTGGCAACCAGCATTCCACCCGAAACTATGCAAATACGAGGTGACTTATTGAATGCCTCACCTTACCTGAGCGACACAGTGATGGTAAGTGCGATTGAAAAAGAAGACGTATTGCCCAATTCCATTTTGACTGAAGTCTTGACATCCAACCCGCAATCAGCCAAGTCCGAAAAGGTGTTGAATAAATTGAGTGAAAGGCAAACTCCGCCTTCTGAAAACCAGATGGCTCTTATTCATGTCAATGATACTATTTTGGGGCATAAGGAAAAACTGGAATCGGGCAGGGCGCATTATTCCTCGCTCCAGCACCAGGCCGTCGGGCAATTGGTCAGGTACTATATGGCAGACAGCCTGCAGGAAGGCATTGCTGACAGCATCGAACAAGCCTTGGCTTTTATTCAATCCCCAGCCTCTATGTACAATCAGGCTTTTTGCCGTTACAACAAAGGTGATAGTTTGGGTGTTTTCAATATGCTGGATAATATTCCTTCAGAGTTTGAACTGACTCAATCGGAAGCTGACCTAAACAGTGATTATGAAGATTATTTTGGATTGTTGCTTCAACTCAAGTCAGATAATAAAAGCATTTCTGAACTGGACAGTTTGCAGAAAGGCCTACTTTATACAATACTTCAAAACGGAAACAATAACTTGCAAGCCTATTGCCGAAATATTTTAATTCAAGTTGACAGCCTGGCATACAGTGAACCCTACCTATTCCCTGATTTGGATGAAGATAAATCGTCTGAGGTCATATATCCGGGAATGGCTTTTAATAGTGATATTATTGAAAACAATCAGTTTTTTAAACTCTATCCCAACCCGGCAAAAGAGTATATTACCCTGGAATATTCGTTGGAAACAGAAACCGGGACATTTGAAATATTCACTATCAATAGCATAAGAAAACAATCCTTTAGTTTAAGCAATCGTCAGGGTATTAAAACAATTGACCTGCGTGGATTGGAGAATGGTGTTTATCTCATTAAGCTGTCATCAAAAGGCAAACTACTTCAAACCGAAAGATTCGTTAAACAATAAAAAAAAAGAATTGCAATGAAATCAATTTATAGAATTTTAATATTGTTTTTTGTTTTCCCACCTTTACTCACCTTGGCTCAGCAAAGGTGGGATGTGTACTTGGGCAATCCCAGTATTGATGATTATCCAAGTTCGGTAATAGAATCGTACGATAAAGGATACTTAATAACAGGTTCAAATAGTGATAACCTGGGCTATTTAATCAAAACGGATGTTAACGGCAATGAAACCTGGAATAAATCCTTTCAAACAAATAATGAAGTTACAACTTTTTTAACCATGGCCCAAGACAGTTTGGGAGGCACAGTATTAGCTGGCGATGCATATAACCCATTGATACTTTACCTTAATCCTTGCGGTGAATTGGTTTGGTGCAATAAAATTGTCAATGAAGAAAACTTTATATGGGGACAATTTTTAGATGTCAAAATCGTAGGGGAAAACATATACGCGCTTGCTGATTTTACGACAACCGAACTTAAGACAGCTGTGTACCTGTTTAATTTTAATTTTTCTGGTAACTTGCTCTGGATGAAACAATATGGAAATGTTGATAATGACCCTTACTTAAGGGATTTTGCCGGAGCCAGACTGGACTTTTATTCAGGTAGTGCTTTTATTTCCGGGTGGGGTGGTTATGCCTATCCTGACAAACCAAATTCATTTTATCCTAGAGCCATGTTTGTTAAAATTGACAATCAGTTCAACGAGGAATGGTTTTTACCTTATGGTATGTATGATTCATTGGCTGGTATTGCAAGAGGGGTTATCAGATTGAATGATAGTATGTATCGGGGGTTTGGTTCTTATTATGTCAATGGTTCGGATACACTGAATACGGTATTTTATAATTTGACGGGCAGTGGACAGGAAACCTATTTTCAAAACGTACCTAACCACAGTATTTCGGAAGAAGTAAATGATAATTATTTAATTGGTCTTGAAATAATGAATGACTCTTCTTATTTAATATCAGCAAAAGTAGGTACTTCTCTTTATTATAACCCAATGGGTGAGTGGACAATGGATACGGGCGGGTTGGTATATAATTATCAAAATCATACAAATACATTTCCAGCATTATATCCAACATGTAAAACAAAGAATGATAAATATGTTTTTTCAGTTCAATATCAAAATGACAATTACAAGGACATACTCCTCTACAAACTCAACCCCGATCTCTCCCAAGCAGAAATTGATAATACTGCGTATGTTTATGACAGCCTATGCGATAACCCTATTGTTTCAGACACTATTTACCTGGATGGTTGCGGTATTATTACGGATTTAAGAGACATACCTTCGCCAACAGAGTACTACAGTTATATTTCCACTATTCCGGTGCATATTTTCCCCAATCCCGCCACCAGCGGCATCACGTTTGAGTTTGGAAACACGGAATACCACAAAGACATCCTGCTGAGGTGTTACGATATCAATGGCCGCATGGTGTATGAACAGACCTTACCACCCAGCCAAACGCAGATAAAAACCTCGGTTTCCAACTGGCAAAGCGGTATCTATGTAGCCACCGCCAGCAGCAGGGAAGGCGGAACGGGGAAAGAGAAGTTTGTGGTGAGGTGAGGAAGAGGGGAGACCGAAGACCGAAGATCGAAGACGGGAGACCGAAGCCGGGAGACCAAAGAAAAAGCAGCCATCAGCCTGAACCTGAAAAATCTATCAGAAAGGAAGATGGAAGACCGGAGACGGAAAGGAAAAAGATAAAAGATAAAAGGAGAAAGTTTATTTTTACACCGTAAAAATAAAACAATTACATCTTATCCATGCCCGGATTCACCCTGATTTACAAACAAGAAGGTATAGATGAAGCTCTGGCCAACAGGGCTGAACGGCTTGTCAATTCTAGTTTTAAAGTTCAATATATTAGCAAAAAGAAAAAACTGATTATCCTTTTTAAGGATGGGATAAATTATCCGTACGAAGTAATTGAAAAGAGTAAATATATTGTTCTGATTGAAGGGAAAATATATGGCATGAAGCCATCAATTGATAAAAATTTCCTTGAACATATTGATATTTTATTTTCAGAATCAATAAATAATATTTCTGAAAAATTGCAACAAAGCCTTGATTATATTCATTCCCTCGACGGTGAATTTGTTATTTATATAGTTGATAAAAAAGGCGAGCAAGTGCTGGTGTTAAACGATTATTTAGGTCGGCTGCCGCTGTATTTGTTTAACCAAAAAAGATTTGTCCTTTCGCGCGATTTGGCATTGATGGACAAACTTACAACCGGCCTGGTTTTTAATGAAGCTGCCGTTTACCAGTATATGCGTCTTGGTTTCCCGCTCGGAAACCGCACTTTGTTTTATGATACTGAACGGCTTGCGCCTTCTTCTTTTATTCATATTTCAAATGAAAAAATTGTTGTAAAATCAAGTAAAATAAACCTGTCTGAATTGGAAAATACTTTCCCTGGAAATGAAAAACCCGCTGAACGACTTAATGAAGAATTTAAAAGTTCGGTGAACAGAAGGCTTGCTACCAATGATAAGGTAGTCCTATCGATGAGTGGCGGGCTCGATTCGAGGGCTATTTTAGGCATAGCCGAAAAAGAAAAACTGTCTTTTGATTTGGCAGCTTTCGAGTACGACAATGCCATAATTCAAAACGATATTCAGGCAGTAAAACTTTTTTCGAAAATGTATGAAAAAACGCCTGCCATTCAGAAAATAAATGAATGGTCGCCTGAGTTTTTTGATGAGTTGACTTTAGCCAAATCGGGTATGAACTACCTGGGTATGAGTTTTATTTTGCATTTTCTAAGAAAAATGTCAATCGATTATCAACTAATGATGACAGGGGATGGTGGCGACAAAACCTTGCCTTACCTGTTTCCGCTTCATTCAGCCAAAAAGTTTGAAAATTTACTTATCAGGAATAATCAGTTTTCCAAAGCAAAGCTGAATGAATCTTTTTTTTCTTTTAAAACAAAAACTTTTGAAGAAGAAATAATCCAGTATTTGAAGGATATTCCTGAGCTTAGAAATCAGTTGAAGTACAAACATTTTTTACTTTTTGAAAGAGGCCGAAACTGGCTTTTTGAAGGTGAAGACCGCAACCGCAGTTATGTATGGAGCACCAGCCCTTATTACAGTCCGCAGTTTTTTAAGCTTGCCCATTCTATTCCTGAAAAGAAGAAAGAAAAGTTCAGGCTTTTCAGGGAATTCACCAACCTGGTTGATGCACGTCTGAATAATATTCCCAATGCCAACTGGGGTTTTCCTTTGGCCGATGAAAG
>DATCTB010000447.1:0-6185 GCA_036568185.1 Bacteroidales bacterium
GTAACGCATTTTGTTGAACCTACGATGCTGAAGTGATTTATTTCTGAAATATTAAACTTTAGGTACCATATTTGATATAATTCCTTTAGAGAAAAGGAGTTTATTGATTTATAGTTAACTTTGCAGCCCTTTCCGGTAAAGGGTAAAGTTCTTTGAAACATTGGGGCTGACCGGTTTTGACAGCAAGATGAGTGGATGAGTAAGCATGCCGAGCCAGGTGATAAAGCTCGTAAATCCGTGTCACACAACATTAATTGGCGAAAATAATTACGCTCTCGCAGCTTAATCGAATAAAGTAGATTAGCCTAATCCCGTGCCAAGGGCGCAGGACGAGACGGTTCGCAGGTGGATTCGCCCGATTCCGGCCTGATCACGGACCGCTAGCAATTTCGGGATAGTCCTGCCTTTACTTCGCAGGTAGGATGAAATAAAGAAGATAAGACAAGGAATTGGGTGCCAGCTCCCGGTCCTTGTACGAAAACCAATAACTGGATAAGCATGTAGAAGGCTTATTTGTTCCTTGTTTGGACGAGGGTTCGACTCCCTCCAGCTCCACTAAAAAATGGAAACTTGTTTCCATTTTTTTTAGTTATTAGTCATTGGATAATTAGTTTTATTTTACCAATAACTAATAACTATTAACTTTTCCGGTCCCGTAGTTCAATGGATAGAATGTAAGATTCCGGTTCTTATGATCTGGGTTCGAATCCCGGCGGGATCACTACAAAGCCCCCATTTAAGGGGCTTTTTTTATGGTGGGTGATTTTTGGGTGATTTCAGCTATTTCTTTAAATTCTTATGGTCTAAAGCGGCTTTAATAAAACCTACGAATAAAGGATGAGGATTTTTAACAGTGCTGCTGTATTCCGGATGAAACTGCACCCCTACAAACCAGGGATGATTTTTAAGTTCAATTACTTCTACCAGGTCTTCTTCCGGGTTAATTCCAGCTAACAGCATACCATTTTCTTCAAATTCTTTTCTGTATTTGTTATTAAACTCGTAGCGGTGGCGGTGCCTTTCCTTAATATTTTCGTTTTTATAAAGTTGGTAGGAAATCGAATTTTTATCTAGTTTGCATTTGTACGAACCCAGTCGCATGGTACCTCCAAGGCCCTTTATTTTTTTTTGCGTTTCCATTAAATCAATTACCGGAAAAGGGTTGTTTTGTACTATTTCGGTGGAATGAGCGTCTTTCAATCCAAGCACATTTCTTGCAAATTCGATGGTCGCACACTGCATACCAAGGCAAATTCCCAAAAATGGAATATTATTCTCGCGGGCAAATTGTACTGCATAAATTTTACCATCTATACCTCGTCCGCCAAAGCCAGGTGCAACCAAAATCCCATCAAGCCCAGAAAGCATTTTATTTACTGTTTTCTTTTTGATTTGCTCGGAATGAATCAATTTGACATTAACCTTGCATTCGTTAACCGAACCACCATGAATAATGGATTCATTTATGGATTTGTAGGCATCTTTCAGTTCAACATACTTGCCAACCAGGCCAATTGTAACTTCGTATTTGGGATTTTTCAGCCTTTTTAAAAACAATTCCCAATTGGTTAAATCAAGTTTTTCAGGGATAGGTGTTTTGGTCTTTTCCAAAACAGCAATATCTAGTTGCTCTTCACGCATCAAAATTGGAACATCGTAGATTGATGCGGCATCAATAGATTCAATAACTGCATTAGGCGAGACATTGCAAAACTGCGCAATTTTATTTTTTATTCCTTCATTCAGGTTATGTTCAGTGCGGCACACAATAATATCGGGTTGAACTCCCTGTTCAAGCATGGTTTTAACCGAATGTTGCGTTGGCTTTGTTTTTAATTCTCCGGCTGCTTTCAGAAAGGGCACCAATGTTAAATGAATAACCGCGCAATTGTCGCCCAGTTCCCACTTCATCTGCCTGACAGTTTCGATAAATGGAAATGATTCGATATCACCCACAGTCCCACCGATTTCTGTAATAACAAAATCATATTTTCCTGTTCTGCCAAGCAGCATTACCGACCTTTTTATTTCGTCAGTAATGTGTGGAATTACCTGGACTGTAGTTCCCAGGTACTCACCTTTTCTTTCTTTATTGATTACATTCTGGTATATCCTTCCTGTGGTAACATTGTTGGCCTGAGAAGTGGGCGTATTAGAAAAACGTTCGTAATGTCCAAGATCAAGGTCAGTTTCAGCACCATCTTCTGTAACGTAACATTCACCATGCTCGTAAGGGTTTAGTGTTCCCGGATCAATATTAATATAAGGATCCAGTTTTTGAATTGTTACTGAAAATCCGCGTCCCTGAAGCAATTTCGCCAGTGAAGATGAGATAATACCTTTTCCTAAAGAAGAAGATACTCCACCTGTGACGAATAAATATTTAACTTTTGATTTCATGTAATTGTCTGAAAATTATTGGTTAAAAGAATATGCAAAATAACAACTTTTCAGCCTTTAAATTGGAAGCGGTTGATGAATTGTTAATAAATAGAAATACCGGTTAAATAATCTTTAACAAGAAAATTGAACCGGAATCACTATTAAATACTAATAATAAGAAGGTTTGCGTTGGCCTGCCATCAATTGTGCAACTCTGATAACTTGCAATGCATAACCATATTCATTATCGTACCACACGTAAACTGTAATACTTTTTTTATCCTGGGAAATTATTGTTGCGGGACTGTCGAAAACCGCAGTTGCAGGCTCACCCACAAAGTCGGATGAAACAGCATCATTGGATGTTGAATACCTAATTTGGGAAACCAAATCACCTTCAAGTGAGGCTTTTAGCATTAAGCTGTTCACCTCTTCCACACTGCTTTCTCTTTTCAGTTCAAGCGACATAACTACTAAAGAAACATTTGGTGTTGGAACTCGGATAGCATTACCTGTTAGTTTGTCTTTGAGTGATGGAATTGCTTTGGAAATTGCACTTGCTGCACCGGTTTCAGTTATAACCAGGTTGAGGGCTGCTGCACGTCCACGCCTGTACTTTTTATGGTAATTGTCCAGTAAATTCTGGTCGTTAGTGTAGGAATGAACTGTTTCAATATGCCCTTTCACAATGCCAAGCTCTTTTTCAATAACTTCCAGAACAGGAACTGCTGCATTGGTGGTACATGAGGCTGCTGAAAAAATAGTTTCGTTTTCCATATCAACAGTTTCCTGGTTTACGCCAAAAACAATATTTGGAATATCACCTTTGCCAGGCGCAGTAAGTAATACTTTTCCTACACCCTTTGCTTTCAAGTGACGGCTCAGATTTTCGCGGTCGCGGAAAACACCAGTATTATCAATCAAGACGGCATCATGAATTCCGTATTGGGTATAATCAATATCTTCAGGATTGGGTGCTGACAGCATTAAAACATTGTGTCCGTTAATGTGGATAAATTTTTCATCAAGATTTTCAATGGCTACTCCCCGGAACGGCCCATGAATAGAATCGTGCCTGAAAAGTGATGCACGTTTAATGATTTCCAAATCGTCGTTTCCACGCGTTACAATTGCCCTAACCCTCAGGTGTTTGCCATCGCCCTGGATAATCAGTTCGCGGGCAAGTAAGCGGCCAATTCGCCCGAAACCGTACAAAATAATGTCTTTTGGGCCTTTGTGTCCAGCTTTTTTTCCAATAAAATCCTTTAGTTTATGTTTTATAAAATCATCCGCATCAACATAATCCTTTTTTTCATCCGCCCATTCCCTGTTCAACCTTCCAATATCAAGCCTTGAAGGGCCTACATTGCAATGTAAAATTGATTTTGCCAAAAGCAATGAATCTGAAATTGACAAAGGCCTTTTAACAATATTTTCAGCATAGGAATGCATATAAAGAATTAAGCTGGCGCTCCTGTCAAAAAGCTGGTTTCTATATAAAACAAGCTCAACCGATTTGTTATAAAAAAGTTTTGAAAGAACGCTGATAAATTCATTTGCAATCATTTCCTGCTCTACCCAATTGTTCAGGCTGTCCTCATAGTTGCCGTTAAGATTAATTTTTGCTGTCATTTTGAATATTTTTAAAATATATAATTATGTGTTTTTGCCGGTCAAGCAAAAATAGAAAAAAAGGCAGTTGAAATAAATCACTGCCTCTTTTTAAAATGACACTAAATAGAAAAAAATTATTGTCCTAAGTATGCTTTTAAAAGCCTGCTTCTGGAAGTATGGCGAAGCCTTCTTATAGCTTTTTCCTTTATTTGCCTTACGCGTTCTCTTGTCAGGTTGAATTTTGCCCCAATTTCTTCCAGTGTTAAGCCGTGGTTCATTCCAATACCATAATACATATTGATAACGTCGCGTTCTTTTTCAGAAAGCGTGGATAATGAACGCTGAATTTCCTTTCCAAGTGATTCCATCATCAGGTCTTCATCAGTTTGTGGCGAATCGGTAGGAACAAAAACATCGTAAAAATTAATTTCCTCATCAGCGCCTAAAGGTGCATCCATTGAAAGATACCTTGTCGAAATGCTGAGTGAATTATCAATTTTGTAATTTGAAACTTCCATCTCGGTTGCTATTTCGCTGTGCGAAGGCGGCCTTTCAAATTTTTGTTCAAGCTTGGATGAAACCTTATTGATTTTATTTAAAGAACCAACCTGGTTTAACGGAAGTCTTACTATTCTTGATTGTTCAGCCAGTGCCTGAAGTATGGATTGCCTGATCCACCAAACGCCGTAAGAAATAAATTTAAAGCCCCTGGTTTCATCGAAACGCTGTGCTGCTTTTATTAATCCAAGGTTGCCTTCATTGATCAAATCGGGAAGGCTAAGTCCTTGATTTTGGTATTGTTTGGCAACAGAAACTACAAAACGAAGGTTCGCTTTTGTAAGCTTTTCAAGTGCAACCTGGTCGCCGGCTTTTATCCTGCGCGCCAATTCCACTTCTTCGTCGGCCGTTATCAGATTTTCACGTCCTATTTCCTGGAGGTATTTGTCCAGTGAAGCAGTGTTCCTGTTAGTTATTGATTTTGATATTTTTAGTTGTCTCATTCTTCTCCAGTTTTATAGATTTCCAAGTTTCGCGAAAAGGCATGCAATTTATTTAAAATAAATCTAAATTGCAAATTTTACAGCATAAATTCATAAGAAACTCTAACTCCGTTAGGATACAATCCTTTTAATTGAATCGAGCTTTGTTCCATGGAATTCAATGCCGCTTCGAGGCTGTTTTTCGAATTGACTTGCTTTCCATTAATTTCTGTTATTATAAAACCTTGTTTGATACCTCCGCGTTTTAATATTCCGTCATCAATTTTTGTAATTTTCATACCACCTTGAATCTTTAATCTTTCAATCTCAGATTTGGTTGCCTTTTGCAAACTTGCTCCAAGCAATTCATCATAAAATGCGTCTTCAGTTTTAATTATATTGGTTGAACCTTCCTGGTTTTTTAATACAACATCAAACTGGTACATTTTGTTCGACCTGTTGACTTTTAATTTCACAGTTTCTCCCGGACTGTGCTGTGCAACAGTTCCCATCAACTCGGATAAGCTATTGGTGTTGATTTCGTCAATGGATAAAATGATATCCCCCTGTTTTATACCTGCATCTGCAGCACCGCCATTCTCAACTACTCCGGCAACATAAACTCCAGCTACTTCATTAAGGCCAAGTTCGTCGGCAATTTCAGCATTGATGTCGCTGATTTGAACGCCAATATAACCCCGTTGTACTTCGCCATAAATCATCATGTCATTCACTACTTTCTTAACTATATTTACCGGAATTGCAAAAGAATATCCTTCGTAAACACCTGTATGCGAAGCTATGGCAGCATTTATTCCAACCAACTCTCCACGCGTATTTACCAAAGCACCGCCGCTATTTCCGCGATTAACCACAGCATCTGTCTGAATAAAAGATTCAATAGATGATTGTGCGCCGAGAATGTTGATATTTCGTGCCTTGGCGCTCACAATTCCGGCAGTAACAGTAGATGTTAAATTGAACGGATTGCCTACTGCCAGAACCCATTCACCAACTTTCACCTGGTCAGAATTTCCATACATTAAAAAATCCTGGTCCTCTGCATCAACTTTTATAAGTGCCAGGTCGGTTGAGGGGTCGGAGCCAACAATTTTTGCAACCATTTCAGTTCTGTTGTTAAAAGTTACAGAAATTTTTTCTGCATTTTCAACCACATGGTTGTTTGTAACAATATAACCGTCAGGCGAT
>DATCTB010000448.1:0-2139 GCA_036568185.1 Bacteroidales bacterium
GGATTAGTTGGCGTTTTGAAACCTGGAGGGGTAAATTCGCTTGGCTGTCCTCCGGTCATGCCGTAAAGCATATTGTTGTGCACAAAAACTGTCATGTCGAAATTGCGGTGGGCTGCATCAATCAAGTGTTGCATACCGATGGTTGCCCCACCATCGCCAACCATAACAATTACTTTCTTTTTGTTGCCAAGGGCTGCCGCGATGCCCGATCCGAGGGCTACCGAGCGACCGTGCAATCCATGCACTGTGTGGGTGTAAAGATTCTTGTCGATTATTCCGTGGCAGCCGATGTCAGTTACAACAACAACATCCAATGGAGAATAACCTGATCTCTGCAAAGCCTTTTCCAGGTTTTCATTGATAGTAGTATGCCCGCATCCTTTGCAAAAAGGCAAAATTTCACTGCTTAAAAATTTATTCTCAACCATTTGAAACCTCCTCCATAATTTCTTTTGGACTAATCATTTTGCCAATTTTATTAATTCCTTTTATGTGTTTTGGGCTGCGTGTTCCAAAGAGAATTTGCCGGTATTGCCCGGTCAGGTTTTCTTCAATAACAAACACTTTTTTAAAACTATCAATGATTTCATAGATTTTTTCGCTTACAGGAAGTAAGGTTTTTACCGTTAAAACAGATACTTTTCCCCCTTTTTCACGAATGTGTAATGCAGCTTCTGTAGCAGCCCTGGCGCTAATTCCATAAGAAACCAAAAGCGTTTCGGCCCCTAACTGCTCATCGAATTCATAATGAAAATAATTGTCAATGTTAGCCAGCATTTTTTTCTGAAGGCGCATTGTATTTTCAAGCGCTTCGGGTGTTTTATTTTGCAAAATACCTGCCTGGTTATGTGTAGAAGCAGTTATCCGAACCTGGTAGTTATTGCTTTCCAGCGGAACATAGGATGGAACCAGGTTTTCGTTCGGTTTATATGGTATAAATGGCTTAGAACCATTGTATTCTGACCTTTCAACCTTACTAATTTCTTTTAAGTTTAATTGATCAAACGAAAGCATGGTCATAACTTCTTCTTTGGAAGTAAGTAAAATAACCGGTGTCCTCAATGAAACAGCTGTTTTTAAAGCGCTTTCAGCCATTTCCCAGCAATCAGTTGTATTGCTGATGCTAAAAGTAGGAATCGAATATCCGCCTGAAATGGCACCGTTAATTAAAGCCAAATCGCCCTGGGCGCCGCAAGTGGCTGTTCCTGTTGCCGGCCCCAGGCGCTGAACAAGGATGATAACCATTGGTAATTCCATCATATACGCCATGTTCACCGATTCAAGCATCAAAGCAAAACCGGGAAATGAAGTTGCGGTTACGGGAATGTGCCCTGCTGCTGAAAAGCCTGTCATCCATTGAAGGGTGGTAATTTCATCAGGAGCAGCAAGGAACGAATCAAAGCGGTTCAATGCGTACTGGTACAATAAGTTGGCAGGCGTAATGGGATAGCCGATAAAAATATCAGCCCCGGCGCGTGCCAAAGCTTCGGTGATTAATTTTGAACCATTGGTTATAATGGTTTGCTCTTTTTCTGTCATTTCAATTGGTTAATAACTGCAAAAAAAACTATTTTCTGAACTAAAAATTGCTTAAAAAAAACTGCTGCGAAGTTAGAAAAGATTCATTTTACTTTTTTTTAAAAACCTTTTATTTTTCTACAAAAAATTATTGTTAAATAAATAACAAAAAAGTGGCAAAAGGCTGTCAATTCTGATTTATGTTCTTAAATTTGCAGTAAATTTTAAAAACAATACCATGTCAGCTACAAGCAAATATGTTGCTCCCGACCATTACCTGGTTGATGAGTTATTTACAGAAGAACAAAAAATTGTCAGAGACGCAATCAGGGATTGGGTTAACCGGAGCGTACGTCCGGAAATTGAAAAGTATTTTGAGAAAGCAGAATTTCCATTACATTTAGTGAAGGAAATGGGCGAAATGGGCGCATTTGGGCCGTTTATCCCGGAGAAATACGGCGGTGCCGGAATGGATTATGTAACTTACGGAATTATTATGCAGGAATTGGAAGCCGGAGATTCGGGCATTCGTTCAATGGCATCAGTTCAAACCAGCCTGGTTATGTACCCGATTTATAAATTTGGAACAGAGGAGCAAAGGATGAAATACCTTCCCAGGCT
>DATCTB010000449.1:0-2535 GCA_036568185.1 Bacteroidales bacterium
ATGTTCAGGTTCTTCCCTTCGTCTATCGAATTGCGGCAACAGCCCTTTCTTTGGGCTACCGACCTTTCCAGTTACGATTCAATTGCAACCCTTCCTTTTACTATTCCTTTTTATGGCGACCATGTCAGTTTATTCACTTTGTTAATGACGGTTTCGACAATCATGTACACTTACATGAATAACCAGATGATGGGCGCCCAGGCAACACAATTGCCGGGCATGAAAACAATGATGTACATTATGCCTGTTATGTTCCTTGGGCTTTTCAACAGTTATGCTTCGGGGCTTAGCTATTATTATTTTCTTGCCAATATGATTACATTCGGACAGATGTTTGTTTTCAGGTATGCAATAAATGAGGATAAGTTAAGGGCTAAAATTGAAGCCAATAAGAAAAAACCTGAGAAAAAGAAGTCTGCCTTCCAGAAGAGGCTTGAAGAAGCTGCCAAACAAAGAGGGATGAAGCGCTAGGTAATCCTTTTTTTGATGTGTATTTTCTTAAAATTCTACAATTTATTAATTTTCCAATTCACTAATTTCCTCAAGAGATGGAGCTCACTTTGTACGATAAAATAGGCCCCGAAAAACTCAGGAAATTAATTCATGATTTCTATTTGGGAATAAGACAGGATGAACTGCTTAAACCAATGTACCAGGATGATTTTGAAGGTGCTGAAGAGCGATTGTATTTGTTTATTATTCAATATCTTGGTGGGCCAGACATTTACAACCAGAGGCGAGGACATCCGAGGCTAAGGCAGCGTCACATTGTTTTTCCTATAACCGAAGAAGCAAAACAACATTGGCTGCAAAATATGGAACACGCTCTTGATGTATCAGAAATTAGCAAAGCCGAAAAGGAACTTCTCTGGAAATATTTTCAGCAAACTGCTGAGTTTTTGAAAAACCGCTAGCTTAAGTACTGCCAATACAAGTAAATAGCCGAAAAGCCAATCAGGAAAGCAATCCCTATCCAGGAAAGAATTCTTAAAAATAAACTGGGCCGGAATTCCGCTGGCATGTGTTTATCCGTAACTACTTTATAATTAAGCCAGGCAAAAATAGGTGCCATCAGAAACGATATGGTTGTAGCAATGGTAACCATAAAAACCATCGATTTTGCAAAGAAAATGATAATGATTAATGTTCCGGAAACTAGAATCAAAAGCCAGAAAATCAATAGCCTGGTTTGTAGGTTCACTTTCGTTTTTAACTTCACTATATAATATTCTGAAAGAATGTTCATCACTCTTGAATACGCGTCAATTACGGTTATTACAGTACTCAACATAGTTGTAAAAGCGGCTATGGCAATAATCCAGTAAGCCCAGTTGCCAATGCTTAAAGTGTACATTGAAATCAATTGCTCTGAAAAAAGGGTTCCATTTTCCGAAAGCACTTCACCTGTCCCAAACATAACCAGGGCACCCAATCCAAGAAAACAAACGGCAAGCAGCGCTGTTCCAATATAGCCGACTCGAAACTCAAACAGAACACTTTTCAATTTAGGTACATAACCCAGTTGCTTGTTCTTTTCAATATTCCAGATTGATGACCACACAGAAATATCAATTGGAGCGGGCATCCAGCCAACAAAGGCAATCAAAAAGAATATGTCAGCAGCTTTCGTCCATTTGAAATTTTGAAAAAAATCGGGTGCAATTTCCTTTTCCACACCCAGCGCTGAGAATAAAGCTACAACTGTTGACAAGGTGAGCAGGACAATAATGAACTTCATTATTTTATCCAAAACACTGAATTTTCCAACTATAAGTACTAAAGAAGCGGCAAACAGAATAAAAATACTCAACTCAACCAGGCTGATATTGAGTTTCAAAATATTTGCCAATAGCCCAACCGTTACAACAGTTATTGCAGCCGTGATAATAAACATGGAAGCAACTGTAAGAATTGCAAATACGGCAACGGCCCATTTGCCTGTTTTTTCGTAACCCTGAATTAAGGTTTGGCCGGTAGCAATGGCATAACGCGGGCCATATTCAAAAAAAGGATATTTCAGAAAATTGGCCAAGAGTAAAACCCAAATCAGGTCGAAATTGTACATTGCCCCCGCCCTGGTTGACTGTACAAGGTGTGAAACCCCGATGGCTGCTCCGGCATACAACAGACCGGGTCCGAGTATTTGAAGAAACTTTTTCAATATTGGCTATCTATTCAGGAATTTCTTCGTCTTTAGTATCTTTCTTCTCCTGGCGCTGTTCTTTGTTGTTAAACCCAAGTGTTGACAAGATACCACTCAACGAACTCTTGAAAATATAATTTACGATACCCTTTTGTGTATCACGCTCAAAATAGGCCTGCCCAATTCGTGGGCTCCTGGCCCACTTCGGATTATTCGATTTTAGCAAGAGATCATTCAGCATAAAGTCAACCAAAGGAGTGAACATACCCTTGTGCAATTGCGCTTTTTTACGATTATACAAGGTAATTTTCAATTTTTTATACCTGAACAACATTTTGCCTTGCGCCGTGCCGCTATCGCCTTCAATTTTCAAATTATCAATATATCCCTTT
>DATCTB010000450.1:0-7658 GCA_036568185.1 Bacteroidales bacterium
TTTTGTTTCTTTACTTTAGACGAAAGTAAGCTAATCATTTTCTCGCCTGCTTTTCCCAAAAAAATTAAATTCGATAAAGTATATTCCGATATAAAATCAATTAAACTGGAATAGTCAATTCCCCGGTCGAAACCACCAAGAATCAATGTATCAACATTTTGCAGGCTCTTCAGGGCGGCAATCGCTGATTCAGGTATAGTTGAAATACTGTCGTTGTAAAAGTCTATCCCACCAAATTTACCAACGTATTCTAACCTGTGTGGCAGGGACTTAAAAGACTTTAAGTAAGCAAACGATTCAGCAAAACCAATTCCTTTTCTTTCGACCGCAAGCATTGATGCTGCAAGGTTGTTTACATTGTGTTCCCCCAACAAAGGCAACATTTCATTATTTAAATCAATAATAAAATCACTTCCTTTAAAAATAATTTTTCCGTCTGTAAAACTGGCATCTAATCCTTTGTCAGCACCAAAATATACTGTACTTGACGGAATGTCTGATAAATAACTTTTCAGCGATTCGTTTGCAATTAAAAAATCGCTGCTCTTTTGAAACTTGCCAATATTCAATTTTGCTGAATAGTAATTATCCAAGTTTTCAAAATGATCCAAATGTTCAGGGAACAAGTTTAACAAAACAGCAATATGAGGGGAATGCTGTAAATATTCTAGCTGGTGTGCTGACATTTCAAAAACAACAATTGTTTCCTTCTTTATTTCATCCAGCTTATCAAATGGCGGAATACCAATATTTCCTAGCAAAACCGCATTCTTTCCTGATTCTTTTAAAAAATGAGATATTAAAGTAGAAGTTGTACTTTTTCCCTTTGTTCCAGTAATTCCAATCGTTTGCATAGCAAACTGACTCAAAAAAATATCAGTTTGTGAGGTATAAATTTTTCTTTTATCTCTTTTTTCTTCCTTTAACAGAATTCCAGGCGATTTAATAATTAAATCATGGAAAGTTATAGAATTAAGGTAATTTTCGCCAAGAAACAACTTGGTATTCGAATCATCCTGCAGTTCAGGAAGTTCGGAAACAGTAATATTCTGGTCTGCAATACCAAGTAGATAATTTGGAAAATGCTTTCGGAATAATCGAAAAGTTGAACGCCCCTCACGTCCAAATCCCAGTATTAAAACCCTGGGATGGCTCTCTATAATAGCTTTCAGCTTCTCAATCATGCAATATCTCGGTTAAAATTTCTAAAAATCTGGGGGGTAATAAATGTTCCTGATTAAAGGAGTTTAGAAAAGCAGCGATATCTTTCTCCGAAACATCTTTAAACGAATTGGCATTACCATTCCTCAATAGAATTGGAACTTCATTTTTAGCATATAATCTTTCAAAAGTCATCCTTAAAGCCACATTCACTTCCTCCGGAGTACCCACACATTCAAAGGGTTTAACCTCAGTAACACCGGTCAATTCATCCAATATCGGTTTCAAATTTTCCTCGTTTAACAGTCTCTTCCCAAAAATTCTTTCTAATGTTGGCCGAGAAATATAAGGCGACAGCATAATATAGGTGAACAGGCATTTGGGGCATTTACCGCACCAACTGTCAGTTTTGCTACCAACATTACAACTTCTGAAGCTTTCGAAGTGCCAGGGAAATCTGATAAAAAGTTTCGCTATCTGAAGCTCGGTAAGTGGCCGTAAAAAGCTAAAATACTGTACATTGGTATGGACATATTTTTTAATATACCAGGTAAAATCCGTTTCAAATTCATAAGATTTTGAATACTGGTGGTTGATAACCGATCCAGGAACAGTGCTTTGATTTGCACTGCTTTCGTTGGACAGCGCAATAAATTTTGTCTTGGATAATATGGCTGAAAAAACTGAAGTGAAAGCCACCAAAGCAGAAAAAGGTGTGTGCCCGTTTAAAAAACCCTGTTCATTTAATTCCAGCAACTTAGGGTCAATTTTGCGTTCAATTATTAAGGATTCGTTTATTGAGTAGCCAACTGCCTCAATAGTACGTACTGTTGCTTCACGCGGATTTATTGCGAAAGGAAATAGCTGGAAGCCTTTTCCTGCAAGTAGTTCAAGAGTTACTGCTGAATCTTTACCGCCACCAACCGGAACAATTACCTTATTTTCTTCCAATACACTTTTACAAAGCGATAAAGTTTCATTTCCAGGTTCAATAGTCAAAAAGTTTTCGGCGTCCGCTTCTATTCCATTTAAATAAAAAAATTCTCCCAAACCATTGAAATACAATTTCTTCCACCACCGTATTTGCTCTTCATTCAAAAAATGAGGCCGAATGATAATTTCAGGAGAACATGTTGCTTTCCAATAACTTATCAGTTCAACCATTCCAATATGAAAAATTAAATTATTAAGTGTTGCTTTATCAACTTGTTCAAAATCAATATAATCGCGACTGAGAATTTTAAAACTGGGTTCAAATTTGATTTTGCCAGAAACACTAAACAAAAATTTTGCAGTCAAATGCTTTTTTTTAATCTTAAATGAATAACTTTGAAAAACAAATTGCGGGTATTGTTCTCTTAATTGCAGATATTTGTTGTTGTGATTTGCTTTTTTCAAAATGGAGCTGCTTTTTAAAAATAAGAAGTAAAAATAATTGAAAAATGAAAGAGATTGACAGATTTGTTCAAATCAAGTCGAATAACCTAAAACCTACCAGAGGAAGGTTGTTGATTTCGGAACCATTTATGGGCGATTTCTTTTTTGGCCGTTCGGTTGTTTTACTTACCGAGCACAATGAAGAAGGCTCTTTTGGATTAATACTGAATAAGCCGGCCGAAACAACGTTCAACCAATTAATTAAAGATTCACCCGACTTTCATTCTCCCATATTTTATGGCGGACCGGTAGAAACTGATAGTCTTTTTTATGTGCATACTGTAGGAAACGAAATTGAAGGTGCTATTCAAGTCACAAACAAACTTTGGTGGGGCGGCGATTTCGATATACTTAGAGGAAAAATGGAATTAAACTTGATAAAACCCAATCAAATTCGTTTTTTCATGGGCTATTCGGGCTGGGGTATTGATCAGCTTAATTCTGAAATTAAAAGAAATTCGTGGTTAATTACAAATATTCCCAACGTTAACATACTGACTACCAACCCAGAAAACCTTTGGAAAAACATGCTAACGCGAATGGGCAAGAAATACAGCTATTGGACAAAATTCCCCGTTGACCCAACCGCGAATTGATACATCTAATTTAAGAATATTTTTGTATAAAAGTTTTCAATCGAAGACGGGATAAGAATAATAATAAAAACCAAGCCGAAAATCGCACCCCAGAAGTGCGCGTTGTGGCCAATATTATCTGTCCCCTTTTGTCCCAAATACGCAGAATAAACCAGGTAAAGTAACCCAAATACCCACGAAGGCAAAGCAAAAGGAATGGGAAATAGGTATATACTTCCTTCGGGGTATAACAAAATGCTGGCAAAAACTATAGCAGAAACGGCACCTGATGCCCCAACTGCATTATAATAAGGATCGTTTTTATGCTTGCCAAAATCAAAAAGTGTTGAAAAAAGGATACCTCCCAAATAAAGTAAAAAGAAATAAAGTACGCCTTTCATGCCAAAATAAGCTGACAAAACCTGTTCTACAATTTCACCAAAAGAGTATAATACCCACATATTTATAAACAAATGCAACCATCCTGAATGCAAAAGTGCATAGCTAACAAAACGCCAGCCTTCTTTTCTTTCTTTGATATAATACGCATTGAATTTCAGTTTATTGAAAAGTTCAATATTGCTGAATGATAGTATAGAAACGATTACAGTTATTCCAATTATTATAATGTTCAGGCTCATTATTCAGGTAAAGTATTTTCAATTTTTAAATTTTCTTCCTTTGTGTAATCAATTTCAGAACCGAGCGTGCTATGAGGTATAATATAAGTCGCTATCATCACCACGAAAGCAACAAAAACCCAGGTTCGTTCGGTGGGTTTTTTACTTAACCTGAACCAGGCTATCAGCCAAAAAATAAAAGTTGCAAGGGTTTTATTATCGGTTAAATCATTGCCAAACGGCCAGCCAGTCCAGTAAGCATCAAAAGCATATTTTTGGACAATGGGGCCAAGAATCAGGCCACCTATTCCCAAAGTAATTAAAATTATTTTAGTAAAATATTGATTATCGGAGCCTTTAAAAAGCGCCTCCAACCCTGCTCGCCAGGCAAACAGCATGGCAATAAACATAAAAAAGATATGTGGCACGAGCACTGCCAAAGGCACTTCACCTTTATACCTCAAAACCGCGGGATCTTCATTTAATTGATATTCAATACCGTTTTTGTACAAATGAACCGTATATTCAATTTTGCCCGCAGGAGGAAGATTGGGCAGACTGGAAACCAGTTTATCCCCTTCTCTTTCCATCTCTACAGTTGTCCATTCGTCAAAACTTTTAAATCGTTTGTAGGTGACTTTTCCGGTAATTTCCTTGTCAGCCACTTCAATTTCAACCGGTGCATTCACATCTCCGCCCTGAGTTCTTAACAACTTATATTTAATCGTTTCATTTCCGATTACTACTTTACCATTTACAGGATAAGTTGGTCCGGTAGCACGCTGATAAACTACGAGCGACAAGGTTAAAATTATTGCAACTATCCACAGAACAGCATTCTTCGTTTTACTCATTTTTATATGTGTTTTTCCTGGTTTATTATTTCTTTGTTATCGCAACGGTTAAATTCTAATTGCAATGTAACGTGTTCAATATCAAACTTATCATGCAATTTTTTTTGAACCAAATCAATAATTTCCTGGCATTTGCTAACATGTAAATCCTTCTTCAAATCGAGATGGCCTTCAAAGTGCACCTGGTTGTCAGTCAATTGCCAGATATGAATATGGTGTACACCTGAAACATCAGGTATGGTTAAAATCTCTTCAACAACCATATCAATGTTCATATTAGCCGGGGCAACCTGCATTAATATCTTATAAGTTTCATAAAGTACAGAATAAGTTTCCTTAATAATATACAAACTTATAAAAACAGTAATGAGCGGGTCAATCCAGTATAATTGGTAGAAAAACATCAATACCCCCCCAATAATTACCGCAACACTTGAAAGAGTATCACCAATGAGGTGCAGGTAGGCTGCTTTGATATTTAGGTTTTCTTCAGAATGTTTTTTAAGCAACATTACACTTACCAGGTTGGCAATCAGGCCAACAAATGCTACAACAAACATGATAAGTGACTTAACAGGTTCGGGGTTTGCAAAACGAAGATAAGCTTCGTACAACAAGTAGATACAAATTGCAATAAGCGAAACCGAATTGAATAGCGCTGCTAAAATTTGAATTCTTTTGTACCCAAAAGTATGTTCCTGATTAGATGCTCTTTTACTTATCCTGTTTGTGATATATGTAATAAAAAGAGCCAGGCTGTCACTTAAATTATGGACAGCATCGGATATTAGAGCCAGTGAATTGGAAAAAATGCCACCAATGAATTCTGCCAGCGTAATAGTAAAATTCAGCACAACCGTAATCAGTAATTTATTTCCTGAATCCTCCGTGTTTGTATGGTGATGGTGGTGTTGTGACATTACTTAAGTTTAACAGTTGAAACTGCAATTTTAGTTTAAATTTCTTTTCTACTTAGTTTTTATAGCATCATAAAAAAGTTGATGAATATTTGTTCTGATATCGTATTTGCTGATTTTTTGGTTATCGCTATTCGGATAAACACGGTTCGACAAAAATACATAAACCAATCCGGTTTCAGGGTCGGCCCATGCATAAGTACCGGTAAAACCTGAATGTCCGAAGCTTGACGGTGATGCCGATTTACAATTGCTAAGACCACTTTTGTACTTCAGCATGGGTTTGTCAAAGCCTAGTCCGCGGCGGTTGTCTTTTTCAGGAAACTGATATGAAGTAAACTTCTGAACTGTTTCCTTTTTAAAGAAACTTCTTCCGCCATACGTTCCTCCATTCAGATACATCTGCAAAATTACAGCTACGTCATACGCGTTTCCAAAAAGCCCGGCATGGCCAGCTACACCGCCCATCATAGCTGCACCCTGATCGTGTACATCGCCATGCAACAATTGGTGACGGAAAACCTGGTCGTTTTCGGTAGGCACAATTTCAAATAAAGAAAAATACCTACGGGGTTTGAACCGCAAGCGTTTCAGCCCCATCGGTTCATAGAAGTTTTTATAAACATATTGGTCAAAAGGCATTTCACTGTTTTTCTCTATCATGTCCTTAAAAAAATAAAAACCCAAATCACTGTAGGCATATTCTTTCTTTTTGAGTGGCGAACCAATAATTTGCTGGTATATTTCAAAAGTGTAATTTTCGCGGATATACATATTCTGCGCTACCCGAACCGGAAATTCCTCTTCAATAATTGACCTGTAATAAGTGGTATCCCAATTATTTTTCTGAATTGTGTTTTTATAATAAGGAATCCAGGTTTCTAAGCCTGCCTGATGGGTAAGCACTTCGCGAAAGCTGAGCGATTCTTTATTTGTATTTTTTAAATAAAAAAGATAATCAGACAGATTTCCATCAATATCTATTAAACCCTGCTCGTACAAAAGCATTAAAGAAGGAACTGTAGCCAGTATTTTTGTAAGGGAAGCCAGGTCGTAGATGCTTGAATTGTTAATCGGAATTAAGTTTTCGTAAGTTTGGTACCCAAAAGATTTCTCATAAAAAATGACCCCATCTTTTGCAGCAAGAATCTGGCAGCCGGGATAAGCC
Source organism: Bacteroidales bacterium (assembly GCA_036568185.1). Classification (GTDB taxonomy): domain Bacteria; phylum Bacteroidota; class Bacteroidia; order Bacteroidales; family F082; genus DATCTB01. The sequence goes on from DATCTB010000450.1 coordinate 6,733, forward strand.
TTCATCTCAATTCCCCGCAAAGCAATTGAATCAACTTTTTTTAGAATATTGGTATCTATTCCCAATTCAGCTGGATTGCCATAAGTTAGACGTGATTTTTTCGATGCCAAACCAGAACCAGCACTATATCCACCTGCACTTACCGGAAGCAATCCACCAGCAGTTTGGTTACCCAGAATTATCTCTGCCGAAGCTTTTTGAACAACTGTTTTGTCCTGGTAAGAAATTACAATTGATTCTATTTCATCAATCGAATTGAACAAATTCAGGGTATAAGTACTGGCGAAAACATTTAAAATTAAAGGTTTACTTCGGGCTACGAAATCCACAAATTGAATATCACTATCAGTGATACCAAATTGCTTACCAGCCAGAATATTAGTATTTACAATTGCTATTATTACCAGGTTAAAGCCAGCCAATTGATTGATTACTTTTTGCTTTTCTTCAACATTTGCTGAATGTTCAAGATGGAAAACAGTAATTGGAATTGTATTCTTTAAAGTTGTTTCAAACTCAGTAGTTGATTTAGAACCCAGGATAATTAATGCTGTTTTCAAGGTATCATTCTGGCTGACAGGGATAAGAAAATTATCATTTTTTACCAATGTTATTGCATCGGTAAATAGGTTTTTCATTGTTTCCGTGTAGATTGGTTTGTTCAAATCCTTGATCAAATTGGTCGTATCAATCAAACTTCCTTTCCAGGCACCGGATAAATATTTGTATTTCAATATTTTCTTGCAACTTTCCTCTACCCTTTCCATTGAAATTTCCTCATTTTCCAAAGCTTTTAAAATTGCTTCCACTGATGCAGGAATATCTTCCGGTATCAATAAAACATCATCTCCTGCTTTTAACGCTTCGAGTGCAACTTCACCTTTTCCAAAGTGCTGGGTAACCCCTTTCATATCCAGCCCATCAGT
>DATCTB010000451.1:0-5780 GCA_036568185.1 Bacteroidales bacterium
CCGAGTTTTACTGTATCTATGGTGTATTTCACCACAGTGGCCCAATATTCCTTTTGCAAGTCAACAATGTCAAACTTGCAATTGTATTTTTTTGCAATCCAGGTAGTTATCTCAATATCTTCTTCTGAAGGGCAATCCATAAAAGCCTCTTCATCTTCCATTCCTATTTTGATATAAAAAATATGCGGGTCGAAACCCTTTTCCTTCAACAGGGGAATGGTTACCGAACTGTCAACTCCTCCTGATACAAGCGCTGCAAGTTTCATTCTAAAAATAAAATTTATGGCAAAGGTCGGAAAACAAATCCATCTGCCCTTTCTATTTGGTAAAAGTTTGCGAAAAATAGCCGGTGCGCCAATAGATTTCTTAATTTTGAACAAATGTTCAAACAATCAAAATTCAATTAAAAACAGAGCACATGTACGGAAAATTTAAAGGCCACTTAGCCAAGGAAATAAGCGAAATCCGCGAAGCAGGATTGTATAAAAACGAACGCATCATTGTAAGCCCGCAAGGCGCAGAAATCAAGCTTGAAAGCGGGCAGGAAGTGTTAAACTTTTGCGCCAACAACTACCTCGGCTTATCCAACCATCCCGAGCTGGTGAAAGCAGCTGCTGATGGCCTAAAAACCCATGGCCACGGGCTTTCTTCTGTCAGGTTTATTTGTGGGACTACCGATTTGCACAAAACTTTGGAAAAGAAAATTGCTGAATTTTTCGGAACCGAAGACACCATTTTATATGCCGCGGCATTTGATGCAAACGGCGGGGTTTTCGAACCATTGCTGGGTGAAGAAGATGCCATAATTTCTGACAGCCTCAACCATGCCTCTATCATTGACGGAGTCAGGCTTTGTAAAGCACAACGCTACCGTTATGAAAATGCTGATATGGCGTCTTTGGAAGAACAACTGAAAAAAGCACAGGCGCAACGCTTCCGCCTTATTGTTACTGATGGTGTTTTTTCTATGGATGGAAATGTCCCGCCAATGGATAAAATAGTTGCCCTGGCAGAAAAATATGATGCTATGATTATGGTTGACGAATGCCACTCTGCCGGCGTAGTTGGCGAAACCGGAAGAGGCGTTACAGAACATTTTAAGATTACCGGAAAAGTGGACATCATCACCGGAACTTTGGGCAAAGCTTTTGGCGGAGCAATTGGCGGGTTTACTACCGGGCACAAAGAAATTATAGAGCTGTTAAGGCAACGTTCGCGCCCTTATTTATTTTCCAATTCATTGCCTCCTTCGGTGGTTGCCTCCGGCATCCGCATGTTTGATATGATGAACGAAACCAATGAGTTGCAGGACAAATTGCACGAAAACACCAAGTATTTTATGGAAAAAATGCTTGCTGCAGGCTTCGATATTAAACCAACCCAATCAGCCATTTGTGCGGTTATGCTTTATGATGCAAAACTCTCACAGGATATGGCAGCAGCACTTTTGAAAGAAGGAATTTATGTGATTGGTTTTTATTTCCCCGTAGTTCCAAAAGGACAGGCGCGTATTCGCGTTCAGCTTTCAGCAGCGCACACCAGGGCGCATCTTGATAAGGCAATTGCGGCGTTTACTAAGGTTGGGAAATCTCTGGGCGTCATTAAATAGCTAATTCCGCGGTGTCATTCTGAGCGTAGCGAAGAATCTACAAATATCAATTAAGCAGAAAACTAACTAAACACTTTTTTTTATTTAAGAACAAGGATTAACGATTTTGGATTTTTGAAGTTTATAAAACACGGCTTCTCTTGACCCCTCCCCTTTGGGGAGGGTTAGGGAGGGGTAAAGCCTAAATAGCTAAAAAGTATGATATTCGGCATCGGCACTGATATAATTGAAGTAAAGCGGATGGAAAACCGCCTGGCGGATAATGATGCTTTGAAGCAAAAAATTTATACGCCGGCAGAGCAATTGTATTGCGATGAAGGGAATGTCACTCGTTTCCAAAGGTTTGCTGCCCGTTTCGCTGCCAAAGAAGCATTTTTCAAGGCTCTTGGAACCGGTTACCGCTATGGAATGGCTTTTCACGAAATTGAAGTAATGAACGATGAGCTTGGAAAACCCTATATTGTCCTTCATGGAAAAGTAAAAGAATACCTTGAAAAAGAAGGAGTCTCCATCATTCACCTGACCATTTCCCATGTGAAGGAAATGGCAAGCGCTTTTGTGGTACTGGAGAAATAAAACTGTAATTTTTTTTCTTTAATTAATATTTCAAAACTTAATTAATTATCATGAAAAATCTTACTTACACGCGCCAAACCATTGATGAAATAATTGGAAGCAAAGAAGTTGCTATTGCAGGGGTGTCGCGCAACCCAAAGAAATTTGGCAATGTGGTTTACAAAACACTTTTGGAAAAAGGGTTTACAGTTTACCCAATCAACCCAAATGCAGAAACCATCGATGGAGCGAAAACTTATCCATCAATAACTGAACTTCCAGAAAAGGTTAAAAACCTGGTTATTTTACTGAAGCCAAACGATGTAACTCCAGTTGTTGAACAGGCAATTCAAAAGGGAATTGGCAAAATATGGCTCCAGCAAGGCTCAACCAATAAGGAGGCGATAGAAAAAGCAAAAGAGGCTAATGTTGAAATGGTTACCAACAAGTGTATTTTGATGTACGCCAATCCGAGTGGTTTCCACAAATTCCACGCGAGGATCAACCAGTTTTTTGGAAAATATTAAAAGGCATTTTAGTTAAAAAAAAATCGAAGCCTACATCAAGCGTTTCATTTCAGGAAGGTGTTAATACTTTTATTTGCGCCTGTACCCTGTCTGGTCCATAATGAACCTGGTGATAAAAGGTGTCCAGTAGGTCAGGAAGTCGATAAACACCATCATAAAAGGAGCCCTGATTTTACTTTTTCCTTTTGCAACGCCACCCACTATTTTTTCTGCCGCTTGCAGTGGCGTGATTACTCGAATTAACTTTTGGGCTTTTGGTATCCTTTCTTCACTACCAGGATTGTTTTCCCAATACGTGCTGTCAACTTTCGCGAAATATACTAGCGTAGATTTTAGTTTTGTGTGATAAAAATCAGCTCTCAAGGCTTTGTAAAAACCAACCATTGCAGTGCGGGAGGCAATGTAGGCAGTCGCGCCTGCCATGGGCATAAAGCCGGGATAAGAAGCCATGTTCACGATATTCCCTGAATTTCGTTTTAGCATTTCAGGCATGAACGCTTTCGTTACAAAAAAAGCAGCGAGATAAGGCGCTTTAATCATGTTGATGGCTTCTTCATTTGAGGTTTCTTCAATGAATTTCCAAACGCCACTTCCTGCATTATTAAAAATGATATCTGGCACCCCTGCTTCTTTTTTCACCCATTTTGCCATTTCATCAACAGCCTCATAATCTGTCACATCGCATGGATAAACCAATGCTTTGCCCCCTGCCGAGGAAATTTCATCTGCAATTTTCTGAAGGTTTTGTTCATTTCTTGCTAGCAATACAACCCTTGCCCCTTTTTGAGCAAACAGTTTTGCAGTTTCAGCTCCAATACCACTTGACGCGCCGGTAATCAGAATAAGTTTGCTTCTTAAATTTTTCATCAATACCTTTCTTATTTAATCTTCAAACTTGTCAGGAAACCTGAAATAATGGCTCCTGTAAATCCACCACCCGGAAACCCCCAAGCCGAAGCCACATGCAGGTTTTTGATTGGCATAGTTTGTCCAAACCTATTGTAGCCGGCTTGCGGAAGAGTTTGCGCAAACCCATAAATTGCCCCTGCAGGGTTCAAAGTGTACCTTTCAATAGTTTTGGCAGTACCCAGTTCATAAAATTCAATATGTTCCTTGATTCCCGGGATTAGTTTTTCCAGGCGCCCTATAAATACCTGGCAAACTTCTTCTTTCTTTTTCTTGTAATCCTCTTTGCTAAGGTTTTCCCAATCCTTAGCATAATCAGTACTTGCCATTACGCCCAACGCTTTTCCTTCAGGAGCCAGGCCTGCATCAACCTGGCTGTAGTCGACAAAAATCATATGCCTCTTTTCCCAGGCAGCATGTTTTAAATCCCGGGCAAAATCAGGCAGGGTTTTCACATCATCATTAGCTAAAAAGGTTGAATAGCATTTATTGCCCATTGATTTGGGTGTTTTATTGAATCCCAAATACAAAGTGATGATTGAACAAGAATGTTCTAAACTTTTTATCTTTTCACTCAGCACTAGTGATTGCGCTTGAGGAAGCATTTTGGCAAGTGTTGGTACTGCATTGTTGGCTATAATATTTTTAGCCTTTGCAGTAATTCTTTCGGTTTCCTCCTTACTTTTTTTTCGGTAAACAATACCTATTGCCTTATTGCCCTTAACCAGGATTTCTTCAACGAGGTGCCGATAAAGCACTTCTCCGCCATTATTTGTAATACAAGAAGCCAAATAATCAGAAAGTTTTTGCGAACCGCCTTTGATGTACCAGCCTCCGGCATAATACCCATCCTGCGCCGTGGCAAAATAAAGCATAGACAAAGTATAAGGGTCATCTCCGTAATAACTTAGGTTTGCAGTTAAAAGCAACTTTAAATCCTCATTTTGAATATTTTCATCCAGAAAGCTACCGATGGTTTTTTTGGCATTTCTAACAACATGAGGATAAAGTAGCGGAAAAAACGGTAGTTTAACGAATCGCCAAAACCAAGCCCTGGGCAATTTGGGTATTTCTTTCCTTATTCCCCTTATTTGTTTAAAATAATTATGAATGCCTTTTTCCTCATCTGGAAATTTGTCAATCAACTTCGCTTTTGCCTCATCCGCATCATCAGGCATTACAAAATCAATATTTGGGTTTTTGTAGCGGTAAAATTCTGGTAAGCGGATAAATTCTACATTTTTAAAGATACCGAGGCCTTCAAAAATATCCTTTTTGCTATCGAAGTCATCAAGCCCATCCATCTCATGAAGCCCAACTTCAACAATAATATCTTTGCGTTTGAAAGTAGTGGCACACCCGCCCGGAATATTGTGTTGCTCAACCACCAGCACTTTTTTTCCATTTCTTGCCAGCCGAGCACCTGCCGTAAGGCCACCTAATCCTGCTCCAATAACAATAACATCGTAATTCATTTCTATGCGTTAAAATTAATTATCACCTTTAAATTGCCAGTTAATTTAATTTGGCCCTTCAAAGTCCAGGCGCCAATTTTTCCAGGTATGTATTTTTAAAGCCCATATTTCTCATGCAATATCCCCACCCTCAAATTTTACCGGGCTATCCATTTTTGGCATTTTAATGTTCAAGCAAAAATATTGCTGCAGTTTGCCTCACGCTCTCCTTTACTGGCTTGAATTTCATCCCTGTCGCTTCAATAAATTTTTTGTTTGAATAATGGTATTGGCGGTTCGCAGTCCGTGCCGTTTCGGCGGTAATGGTATGCTTTTTCCTGGAAAAAATACTTTTCAATTTTAAAAAAACAACGCCAGCTTCACTGAGTATTTTTCCAGCTTTGTACTTTGGAGAAGTAACATTCATAGCTTCGGCCAACCATTCAAAAAACTGTTTGTAGCTGATATTTTCTGAACTCAAAATGTACCTTTCGCCCGAAAAATCTCCTTCCGTCAATAATATCATCGCGTTTGCCACATCATTTACATCAACAAACCCATTTGTCCCTTCGGTATAAAATTTTAACCCCTCCCACATGGTGGTGAACATTTGCGAACTGCCCGAATTCCAGTTTCCGGGACCGATAATAATTGAAGGATTGACAATTACTGCATTCAACCCTTCAGCCATTCCGCGCCAAACCTCGCGTTCAGCCTCGTATTTACTTG
>DATCTB010000452.1:0-2310 GCA_036568185.1 Bacteroidales bacterium
ATTAATTGCCCTTTCGAATTGAAAATATTTACTGTCAGCATGTATCCCGGTTGATCGAAATTATATTGCACGCTGATGAGGTCGTTATAACCATCATTGTCGGGCGAAAAAATTTCAGGATAAACAGTTACTTCATCAGAAGAAGTACCTGCGGGGACGAATTGCGAATTCACATAAGCCGGTGTTCCAAAACCCGCAGATTGTGCCGCCGAATGCCAGTTAGATGCATCGTTCGTTGGTGAATTGAAGTTGGTCCTTTCAAGTGCCACGCCATCCACGTAGTTGAGCATTGGGTATTGCATTTTTTCGTTATAATTAAAAGCATCAATTATTCCGCCATCAATGTTTATCAGCAAGCAAGTCCCCTCATCATTATTGTAGGAAGGGAATGGGTCCACACGCAAAAAACCATTTGGGTTGGAAGTGTAGTATTGGCTTTGAACTGTAGAAGGCGATGAAGTCAGCAGCATATAAGTTGCCGGAACGAGCAACAACTGTTCTTCAGTAATGGTATAATACGCTGTGTCAGGTGGGTTTGGCGGGCTGACGGTAACCTTCCCGATTTTCATTTTGCTTAAATCAATCACCTTGTTTGAGCGGTTATATATTTCAACATAATCCACACCGCCTGTCCATGGATTGAACAAAATTTCGTTGATAACCACATCATTTTCCGAAGGCATTTCTCCAACCCCAAACGAAACAACAGTATCGGCTGGAAGGCTAATCCCAATACAATTGGAAAGGCTTTGGCTTAAAGTTAATTGGTAAACAATTCCATCTGTAAATTCAGTTTCAAAAAATAATTCAGCCAAATAGAGTTGCTCTTCGAAAGTATAGATGATTGCCGGGTTCCCAACTGATTGGTCAACCGAATAAGCCGTCAATTCTGAAATACTGGCAGGATCCATTGCCTGGTTGAAATACACTTGCAAAACATTGGAGGCAGTCATCTCCAACCTCTCCAAAGCAGGCGAGAGAACAACTGAATTATTGACTGAATTGATTGCCCCCGGCGTGCCTCCTTTACCACTAATTGAGGCCGTCCAGTTGGCACTGGCTGAACATACGTTTGAAGGGTTAATTTGCTCCAGCGACCAACCGCCATCTTCTTTTGCCGGGTCATCATACCAGGTGATCGAATAGGTAACACTTGATATTAAATTTCCATCTTTGTCTTTCAAACTCAAACTTTGCCCTGCATTGGTGAGCGTAAAACTGCTAAATCCATAAAATTGCCCGTAAACTCCCAGTGCCGAGGCAGCTTCTTCGTTGCCAAGAATCAAATACCCATTCGGCGGAATGACAACATCGGAAAATATTTTTTCGCTTGAACCGATAGTGAGCACCCAATCTTTTAAGGAAATATTTTGTTCAGTACGGTTAAACAATTCCAGGTATTCCCAATCGGGCAGGCCAACTACTGGAGTTGGGTCGGCCATTATTTCATTAAAAACCACATCATAAGTTTGTGGCTTGTAATAAGAAAAAGCAAATTCCTGCGGAATCATAGCATTTCCAGCAAGGTCGCGGACACCTGAAACGGAAAGTAAATAATTTGTACCGTTTATTAATTTATCAGAAAAATAGAGCATCGCTTCTGAAGGTTTTCCGTTCACTAACGCAGCAAGTTCCGGATATCCAAAACCATTATCCAGCAAATAATTGCTAATCTTTTCAGCACTTTGCTTATCAACTGTTTCGTTAAAATTCAAGAGTAAACTGCTGTCGGAAACCGGGCTCACAGAAAGCAAAACAGGCGGGTTTTGATCAACAATTATTGGCCCGGCATATACATTGTCGAAATAAAATTTTGTTGCATTGCTCACCGTATATTGGCAATAAAACCCGATAAAACTGGTCTGAGTATAAGTATTATCAATGCCTTCGGCTTCCAATTGGTATTGGTCACCACCGGAAGGATCGGCAAATATTTTCCATTCTCCGTTTCCGGTTCGCGTAACTTTTATAGAAACTGTAAAAGAATTTGCTACCAATCCTGCTGTTCCTTTGCAAACTGTTTGCACGCTGTTTCCGCTTTGCCTGAAAAGCTCGATGGCATCAGCACTTCCGGCTTCTCCCAATTGCAAAAAATAGCCATTCAATGCCTGACTGATATCTTCTTTATCGCTAAGCAGATAAATTCGTGCATAATTATTTGCTGATGGACTGAAGGAAAGTTTTACCCAAAAATGCCATTCAGCTTCATTGCAAATTGCATTCGCGGTAGCTAAATAGGCAGATCCTTCCTGCGTTGCGTTCAATTGAAGTTGCAATGAAGTATTGACGATAAACAATGACTGGCTGCCT
>DATCTB010000453.1:0-26333 GCA_036568185.1 Bacteroidales bacterium
ACTGAAAATTCAGGTTTAACAACTGATTACAAAGTTACTTTCAACTGTGCAACAGGCGAATACGATTTCTATCTGACCAGTGGCCCGATCAGCATGATTGGTGCTTTCAATAACTGGAATGGTGACCTCCCAATGAACAGGGATCAAGCCAATCCGGATATGTGGAAACTGACAGCCTCATGGCCAGCAGATTATGAAGTTAAATTCCGTGAAAACGCTGACTGGAGTAACAACTGGGGCGCAGCAACATTCCCTTCAGGAACAGGAACTCCAAACGGAGCAAACATTCCTTTGGTAGCAGGAACCTATGACATAACTTTTGACTATTCCACTTTTGCATATAATTTCGTTGAAAACACAACTGTTTGTGGCGAAATTGGCATGGTTGGCGATTTCAATTCATGGGGTGATGATGGAACGGAAGTTCCTTCAGATGTTTATCTGATTCGTGATGCCATGTATCCAAACCTTTTCAGTTTGGAATATAATTTTACCAGCAGCACCAATATGTATTTCAGAGCAAATGCTGCTCAATTACTTCCTGATTCACCAGATGTTTGGGGCGGAACTTTCCCTTGCGGAACAGGTGTTCATGACTTAACCAAACAAATTGCAGTTCCCGGTGGAAAATACCAAATCACTTTTGATTGCAATTCAGGCGACTTTTGCTTTGTAAGGCTAGGTAATTCTGTAAATGCTCCTGAAGTGTTTGCTATTACAGTTGATGGTAACCTGGACGATCCTGACTGGCAGATAAACCAGCCTATTTCACAAGTAATTGAAGGCAGTCCTTCTGAAGGTGGCCTCAATACTGCTACATTTGGTGTAGCCTATAACTCTGAGTATTTGTACATCGGCATTACAGTTGTTGATAATATTCCATCTTTGGGAGATTTCGGCGAATTGTTTATTGATGGCGACAAATCAGGTGGTGCTTATGATGATTTCGATTTGGAATTGAAATTTAGCGGAGCCGGCCTGGAAGTTGTTCATGGCCCTCAAGTTATTTTGGCTTCCCTGCAGTTTGCATTCGTGCCTTCTGCTACCGGTTATGTAGCTGAAGTAGCTATTCCTTGGGAACCACTGGGAGTTGTTCCTGAGTCAGGAAACCAGATTGGTTTTGACATTATTTTAGGTGACGATGATACAGGTACAGGTGTTGATTACCTGATTGCATGGAACGGAAGTTTGTCTAATTACGAAAACACAAGCGCTTTTGGTGATTTGTTGTTTGGTACATTATCATGCGGTGAAATTAGCCTGTACAACGAGACCACAGGAGATGTTATGTTGAGAAACAGCCCGGCATTGCCATCAACCACTTATATTGCAACTTATGATTTAATGAACAATTTTGATATGGTCTTCAGGAAAGATTTGTCAAACAGTGTAACCTGGGGTAATGCTGCTTTTCCAAACGGAGTAGCTACATTGGGAGGTGCTTCAATTCCTGCAACTACAGGCCTTTACAGGGTTCAATTTGACTGCCTATCAGGCGAATACAGTTTTACAACTCCTGAGTTGCCAGCATCTCCGGATGGAACAGCTATGGCACAATTCACAGAAACCGCACCGAATATTGATGGTGACTTATCAGAATACAACCTGATGTATGGTGCAAGTATTAGTGCTGAAGGAACCAACCCTAACAACACAGTTACCTGGGGCGCCCTTTGGGATGCCAATGGTTTCTATGTAGGTGTTCATGTTGTTGATGCAAGCCTTGTTGCTCTTGAACCAGGCAGCCCATGGCAAAATGACGGTATCGAAATGTATGTTGATGGAAATAACAGCAAAGACGGCCCTGTTGAAGCAGCTTGGGACACCCAGTTGATCAGGGATGTTACTTCTGACCCAACAACTGCCATGTGGCACAAAGCTGATGGCGTTCCGGTTACCAACGATAGCGCAATTTGGGTTGTTGTTAGTGGTGGCTACAATGTTGAGTACTTCTTCGGATGGGATAATATCAAATTTAACCCCGGAAAAGGAAGGACGATTGGCTGGAGCTTATCAAACAACGATGTAGATGCGCCAAACACAGCACGTACCAACCAAACAACCTGGTACGGTGATGCAAACAACTGGAGCGACACCAAAGTTCTTGGTAATTTGCAACTTGCTGGAGGCCCATTCTTCGTTGATGGAATCCAGGACAACCATGTATTGTATAATTCTTATGTATCCATCTATCCTAACCCGAGCAACTCTTATGTTAACCTGGTTACTTCGGAAGATGTATTCAACGGAAATGTAACCATCATGGTTATGGATATCACAGGCAGAACAATTATGCAACAAGCAGAGGCAATTCATGGTTCAGGCCAGGTAGTTCGAATCAATGTTGCTAATATGTCTCGTGGAATCTATTTCGTAAATGTAATTGGCCAGGATGGCAAACGCGCAGTGAAAAAACTGATTGTTCAATAATTGATTCAATAATCTTTTTCTTAAAGCCCGGGAGTTTCTTCCGGGCTTTTTCTTTTTAACATAAATTATATTCACCTGACATTAAATGTCCACCTCAATTGGCGTTTAATAACTATTTTTGCAATTAATTAAAAACCAATAAATTTTAACATGATTAAGAAATCAATATCAACTTTTCTGCTGTTAGTTGCGGCTATTTTTATTGCAAACGCACAGTCTTTTACTGTCGATCCGACCTTTCCAGTGGCAGATGGTAATGCTACAATTATTTTAAATACAGAGGGCACCGGATACAGTGGCGACATTTACGCCCACACTGGCATAACAATTAATGGCAACCGATGGCAAAATGTTATTGGTTCATGGGGAAATAATAACAATCAACCTAAATTTACCAAGATTGGAGAATTCGAGTACACTTTAGAGATAACCCCAAGTATTCGTCAATTTTATAATGCGTCTGCCGGAGACAATATTACCGAGATGTGTTTTGTATTTCGCAGTGCCGATGCCACCTGGCAAACTGAAGACCTGTTTTACGACGTGTATCTGAATGAATTGAATGTGCTGATTACTAACCCTACGGAACGCCCCTACATCGTTCAGTTGAACGACATTATCCAGGTTACCGGAAACAGCAACAATGCCGATTCTACTTTTTTGTTTATTGATAATGTTCAAATTTATGGAGGAACAGAAAATTCATTTTCTGAAAATATAATTGCTGATACTTATGGCAAGCACTGGATAAAGGCAGTTGCAAAAACAGAAAGCAACCAGGTTGCCGATTCAACATATTTTTACGTACGCCCAGCAGCCGAAGTGGCAGAATTACCGGAAGGAACTATGGATGGAATAAATTACATTGATGACAATACCGTGGTTTTGAGCCTGTATGCGCCGGGAAAAGAATATGTTTTCGCCATCGGCGATTTCAATGATTGGGACATTGATGATGCGTATTATGCAAAAGTTACCCCTGACGGAAAGCATTTCTGGGTAGAATTAACTGGCCTTGAAGCAGGCAAGGAATACATTTTCCAATATTTTGTTGACGGAACAATTCGTATCGGGGACCCGTATGCCGACAAAGTGAGCGACCCCTGGAATGATAAATATATATCGAATGCAACCTATCCAAATTTAATTCAATACCCTAACGGGAAAACTGATGGAGTTGCTACGGTTTTTCAAACCGCTCAGGAAGACTACCAGTGGGAAGTGGAAAACTTTACACCACCGGCACACACCGATATGGTAATTTATGAAATGTTGATTCGCGATTTTATAGAAACACATACATATAATGATCTGATTGATACACTGGATTATTTTCAAAGATTGGGAGTGAATGTGATAGAGCTGATGCCACCCAGCGAATTTGAAGGAAACTTAAGCTGGGGATATAACCCGAATTATTATTTCGCTCCAGATAAATATTATGGCCCTAAAAATACCATGAAGAAATTTATCGACGAATGTCATAAAAGGGGAATAGCAGTTGTTCAGGATATGGTTTTAAACCACGCTTATGGCACCAATGCAATGGCTATGCTTTACTGGGATTCCAACAACAACAGGCCGGCAGCAGATAATCCATGGTTCAACGTGAATTCGCCAAACCCAGTTTATAGTTGGGGTAGCGATTTCAACCATGAAAGCCAGGCCACGAAAGATTTTGTTGATCGTGTAAACCGTTATTGGGTAGAAGAATACAAAGTAGATGGTTTCCGCTTCGATTTCACCAAAGGTTTTACTAATACTCCCGGCGATGGTGGTGGTTACGACCAGTCGCGTATTGATATTTTAAAAAGAATGTCGGATGCAATTTGGGATGTAAATCCTGATACTTATGTAATACTTGAACATTTTGCAGCCAATTCTGAAGAAAAAGTATTATCAGATTATGGCATGATGATTTGGGGAAACTTAAACTATAATTACAATGAAGCAACCATGGGTTGGAATGATGGCGGAAAGTCTGATTTCAGTGGTGTTTCTTATAAATCACGCGGTTGGTCACAACCCAACCTGGTAGGTTATATGGAAAGCCACGACGAAGAAAGATTGATGGCTAAAAACCTGGCTTATGGCAATTCAAGCGGCAGTTATAATATAAAAGAACTGAATACAGCCCTTGGCCGTGAGGAACTTGCCGGTGTATTCTTCTTTACCATTCCTGGCCCGAAAATGATTTGGCAGTTTGGTGAAGTTGGCTACGATTACAATATCAATTATCCGGGTGCAATTGGTGGCGACGAACATCGAGTTGACGAAAAACCTATCCGTTGGGATTATTATGAAGATTACAACCGTAGAAACATATTTAATGTTTGGAGTGAAGTGATTAAATTGAAAAAGACTTATAACACTTTCAGAACAACTAATTACACGATGAGTGTTTCAGGAATATTCAAAAGAATTGTGCTAAATGACCCGGAAATGTCGGCTGTGGTTATCGGTAACTTTGGAGTGGAAACCGGAGATATTGACCCGCAATTCCCAAGCATTGGAACCTGGTATGATTACTTCACAGGCGATTCATTGGTAGTGACAAATGTAAACCAGCTTATATCGCTGAATGCAGGGCAGTACAAACTATATACTGATAAAAAACTTACAAAACCTGATTATGTTGGCATTGGCGAAAATGAGCAGCCCTCACCGTTTGAAAAGGCAACTATTTATCCAAATCCGGCAAGCAATACTTTCAGCATTATTCTCGATTTGAAGGAAAGCAGCAATACTACCATCGAATTGTACGATTTACAGGGAAGAAAGATCAAGGAATTATATTCTGGTCATTTAACTACCGGGCAGCAACAAATTAAAGCCATAGTAAATGATATAAAACCGGGAATGTACCTTGTGATGATTAGCAACGATGGGCAAAAATTAGTTAAAAAATTATTGATCAATTAAGTATAGTAAAATCGCAAAAAAAAGCGCCGAAAACATTCGGCGCTTTTTTGCTTTATTTCTCAAAAATCTTTTTATCAACAACATACCTGATATGGTTTCCTTCACCTATTTTATCGCCATTGCTCCAAACTTCAACACGAAAAACTAATTTCCGATCGTCCACAATCCGTAAATGACTAATTGCTTTTACTTCTTCTCCCACAAAAACGCCTTTGTAATGCCTAATATTGACTTCAAATCCAACAGTAGTTTGTTCTTCATCAAGGTAAGGCTGAACACTTTTAAGTGCGCTTTCTTCCATTAAAGCAATCATGGCTGGTGTAGCGAAAACGGGCACATCGCCTGAACCATAGGCCCTTGCTGTATCTTCCTCGCTCACTATGCGAACTATTTCGTTTTCAATTCCCTGAGGTATTTTTTTCATTATTAAAATTTATGCAGCAAAGTTACTTTTTGAAAAATGAAATTGAAGGATTTATTTTAGAAGATACCAACCATTTTAATTTTTGAATTCCAGCAAAATGAGTAAAATAAAAAAAGCCCCCCAATTTTCATCGGGAGGCTTCAAACCAAATTAATTAATGAAAAAGCTATTTTTTATCTGGACCATCACCATCTTTGCAAGCTGCTTTTTCCGCACTGCAACATGATTTTTTTGTTGCACAGTCGGTGGTTGCTGTCTTGCTGGTAGTAGCCTTATCCGATTTCTTTACTGTTGTTGTTGTAGTTTTTGCCTTGTCTTTATTGTCGTCAATATTATTATTCGCCATTCCAAAAGTTGAAGTAGCTATGCTACCAAAAAACAGAAGGCTTAAACTGAATGCTAGGATTTTTTTTCTCATTGTTATATCGTTTATTTTATTAATTAATTGTTGAGCAAATATAATACATAATTTAGCTGATGTTGTTAACTGCTTGTTAAATACTGTTAACGAAATGTTAAATTATCAATTTGTTGTTTTGTATGAAATAATTGATAATATTTGGCAAATATGAAGAAAAAAGCAATAGGCTTGGTGATTTTTTTAGCTTCAATTTCATTAATTGGAATTGTGCTAACCCAGTTGTATTGGGTAAATAAATCGCTTGACCTGCGGAAAGACCAGTTCGACAAGGGAATCGAGATAGCTGTAAAAATTGTAATTAACCAACTTATTGAGCAAAAGAACGACAGCGCCTTCAAAGCAAGAATTTATGAACTTTCCTGCAAAAAATTAAAAATTGATATAACTGACGTAATTGAACCACAGACGCTCGATTCGCTTCTTCATCTTGAATTGGGCAACATGATTTCAAGCCGTAACTTTTATTATGGAATTTATAATCGGCTGAACGATCGCTTTGTTGCAGGAAATTTTTTGGAGAATGAAAAGGAATTGATTGACACACCTTATCAAGTTTCGCTCAAGAGCGTTTATCACCCAGGCGATTACTATTTAAGCGTTTTTATTCCCGGCCAATCAAACTGGATTATACAGCAAATGCAGCTTTGGTTGCTTCTTTCAGTTTTCTTCCTGGTTATTTTGATTATAAGTTTCGTTTACGTGATAACCACAATTCTTCAGCAAAAGAAACTCACGGAAATGAAAAGTGATTTCATAAATAATATGACCCACGAATTCAAAACGCCGATTTCCACTTCAGCGCTTGCTGCAGAAATGCTACTAAAACCAGAGGTGCAGGAGGATAAGAAACGAGTTAAAAAATATGCACACGTAATTCTTGACGAAAGCGCAAGACTGCAAAGCCAGGTTGAACAAGTTCTTCAAATTTCAATTCTTGAAAAAGGAAAATATCGTTTCAAGTTCAAAAAAACCAATGTTCATCAATTACTGAACACAGCCAACAGAAATTTTAATTTAAGAATTAAAGAAAATAAAATAAGGGTGAGCAAAAGGTTGAAAGCAGAAGACTATTTTATTAATGCCGACAAAGCTCAACTATTAAATGTGTTTAACAATTTAATTGACAATGCCATCAAATATTGTTCAGAAAAGCCTGAATTGCAGATTAAAACCTGGAATGTTCCCAATGGTATAATCATTAGTTTTCAGGATAATGGAATTGGCATCAGCCCCGAACACCAGAAAAATATTTTTAAAAATCTTTACCGTGTTCCAACAGGAAATATACACGAAGTCAGGGGCTTTGGGCTTGGGCTGTATTATGTAAAAACAGTTATTGATCAGCACAAAGGAGAAATTGATTTGAAAAGCGAATTGGGTAAGGGTTCAACTTTTAATGTATTTTTACCTTTCCATAACGAATAAATTTGTTTTACTTTTATGCAATTTTAATATCATTTACATATAACAAACCCACACTACTATTATCAAACTACACACCATTTTGGTTTTGAGGTTTACAGTGTGTTAAAACTACTAAAGCCATGACCGATGAAATTATTAAAATTAAGATTCTTTTTGTTGAAGACGATCCTAACCTGAGCATGGTGCTTAAGGATTACCTTGAAATGATTGGTTACGAAATTTCGCATGCAAAGGATGGCGAACAGGGCTATCAACTTTTCCTGGCGGGAAACTATGACTTGTTGATTCTTGATGTGATGATGCCGAAAAAAGATGGTTTTACTCTGGCAAGCGATATCAGGCGAAAAAATCAAAGTGTACCTATTATATTCCTTACAGCGAAAACGCTGAAAGAAGACAGGATTAAAGGTTTTACCAATGGCTGCGACGATTACATCACCAAACCATTTAGTACAGAAGAGTTAAGTTTACGCATACAAGCCATACTTAAACGTTGTGCCGTTGCTAAATTGAATAAAATGCACACTGCGAAAGAAGTATTCAACATTGGCAAATTTGAATTCGACAGTCAGAACCTGACACTTGTGAGTGATGATACCAAGAAAAGGCTAACGCGAAAAGAATCGGCATTGCTTAAATTACTTTGCTTAAGCGAAAACGATTTGCTTCCGCGCGAAATTGCACTTGAAACTATTTGGGGAGACAATGATTATTTCATTAGCCGCAGCATGGATGTATTTATTGCTAAACTTAGAAAATACCTGGCCACAGACCCAAATGTGCATATAATAAACGTGCACGGAATAGGTTTTAAACTTGAAGTGCTTAAAAAATAATTTTCTACTTCTAAAAATAAACCGTAATGCCCAGGCTGGGCATAATGGGTAACTGGTAAACAACTTCGCCGGTAACCACATCTACATAAAAAACATTCTGGCGGTCGAGCAGGTTGATAATACTAAAATCGAGAACCATTTTGGTGTTTTCACTAAAATAGAAATTTCTCATCATATCAATATCGAGGCGGCTGTATGTGGGCAGGCGGCCACTATAAAGTTCACCATAAATGATTCCTAATTGCCCGTTTTCGGTTACATAATCGGTATTTATTCCGCCAGGCAAAGTCAGGTATTCATAAAAGCCCTGCACCTGGTTGAATGGAAAACCCGAACCATAATTGTAGCGCGCGCTGAATTCCCATTGGCCCTTGCTTCCGGTAACATAGGAAAGGATAACATTAACATTATTCCTGCGGTCGAAATGCGGATTATATGAGATCATGCTTCCATCGCTGTCTTCAAAATCACGGGTAACGTAGCCAAGTGAATAAACAAACCACAAATACCATTTTTTGTAATCATATTTCAAAGAAACATCAAGCCCATACGCATTTCCTTTTTCAACAATAAAATCTTTGGTTTCTACATCAGGGGTGCCGGGAGGGGCTGTATTATTTGGGTAAATTTTGTAGCGGTTAATATTGGTCAACTGTGGAAAATATTTGTAATACCCTTCAACATTAATAGTCAAAAAATCAGTGATATCATACTCTGCTCCCAATATAAGGTGGTCAGCTTTTTGGAGTGAGCTTGTAACTGCTTTGCCATTAAATTCTTTTGGCAAGTTGCTTGGCCCCGAAAGAAATCCATAGAACAGGTTTACCACATCACGGTCAGACGAAGCAGCAATCAGGTTTTGAGAGTATAAACCACCTGCAAATTTTAATCTGAAATTGTCGTTTACGTTATATTTGACAGCCAGGCGCGGTTCCGGTGAAGTTTCGGCAAGCGAAGCGTACCACATCAATCTAAATCCGGGTTCAATAATGAATTTTCCCAATACCCATTTATATTTTGCAAAAAGACCCAATTGGGTTGTGTTCTCCGTCTGGTTTATTGAAGTGCCAATAAAATTGGTGAAATCGTATTCAGTACGGTAACCTTCAACTTCAACCCCATATTCCAATTCGTTTTTACCATAAAAATAAGAGAAGTTCACACTTCCCGTAAAGCCATTGATTAAACTCTCCCTTTCATTTAGTGCTGTTGAATTAATACTGCTTTTGTATTGTGAATAAGCAAAAAGTCCTTCTATCAGAACTGCCGATTTGCCTGGTATAACAACAAAATTTGCACCTGCTCCATAAGAATTCCAGCCATAATCAGCAATTGACTGGTAGCCGTTAACATTATCATTAAAGTTAAAGCCAAAAAAACTCACCTTGCTGCCGTTGGCTCCATTTATCGAAATCTTGCCATAAATATCAGTATAATTGAATGGCAGCCCATCTTCATCTATGTATTTATAAAATATTTGTGAACTCTGCTCCAGGTAGGAATTTTTAAAAGAAAGAACAAAGGACGAACTTCCCTTTTCGGGGCTCTTTTGTTTAACAATAGGCCCTTCAAGTAAAAATTTAGCCCCGAAAGTTGTTGCTCCGGCAGCTCCAGAAAATCTTTTTTTATTTCCATCACGGTAGGTAACATCCATTATTGACGAAATTCTTCCGCCATATTCCGCGTTGAAACCACCGGTATAAACATCAGCGTTCCTGATAAGGTCAGTTTCGAAAACGGAAAAAAGGCCGATGGTATGAAATGGATTGTAAATGGTCATTCCATCTAGCATTACTTTGTTCTGAATTGGAGAACCTCCCCTAACGTAAAACTGCCCACCCTGGTCGCCGGTATAAATAATACCCGGAATTACCTGCAGGTACTGGGCAAAATCGGGTGTCCCACCAACCGAAGGAATCTGTTTAATATTTTGAGGTGTGATTTTTACTACAGAAGTTTGTGTTTCAGTTCGGGCAGCAGTTCTGTCGGCGTTTATAGTAACTACATCCAGGTTAACTGAAGATTTTTTTAAATAATAATTCTGGTTTACAATTTGGTCTTTAACCAGTGAAATTGGTACCTGGATAGTATCAAAACCAAGGTATGTAATTATCAGGGTATAATCCCCCGGGGGCACTTTCGAAATTGCGTAATATCCATTAACATCAGTTGAAGCCCCATATCCCGTGCCTTTCAGATATACATTTGCGAAGAAAGCTACCTCACCGGTTTCTTCCTCATAAACAAACCCTCTGATAGATGCTTCCTGCGCTATCGAAGCCGATGGTAAAACCAATAAAGCGAGTAATAAAAAAATTAAAGAATATCGTTGCATCATCTGATTCGATTTAAAAAAAGAAGCTGCAAAGTAATTAAAAAGTAGTGAAGCAGCCTAAGTTTTCTAATTAAATTATTACCTCCCCGAACGTATTCTTTGTTAATAAAAAAAGACTGCCTCAAAATAGAAGCAGCCTGATTATCGAAAAATGAAGTATTTATGAAATCTGATTTCTCCAGTTTTAATACCTGATAATGCTATAACTTGAAACCGCAGCTTCCACATTCAGGTAAATTTTGTTTTCAGCTTCCTCAAAGTTTGATGTACGGTAATGCCCATGGTCGGTTTTCTCAAATCCTTTCAGGCTCCGGTCGGTCAACACACTGCTGATTTTGAGGTCGCAACCCGAAGTTTCGGGAACCATTATTTCGATAGAAGAAGCGCCAGCATCAATATTCACAGTAGTTATTTCATACTCGCTTCCAAGTTTAATTTTAAAAGAAGCCGCCCCGCCATCTATATCGAGTTTTGAAACTTTATAATTGGACAAATCGAAATCCATAGCTGAAGCACCGGCATCAAAGTTCAGTTCCCATGTTGGATCTTCATTCAACTTTAGCAATACTTCATGTTTATTGTTTTTATGGCCAATATTTACACCTTCACGTTCAATTTTTATCCTTGTAATACTATCGGTTTTTGAAAGGTTGTAATTATATTTTACTTTGCCTCCCTTAGTTTCAAAATCAAGCAAATTATCGGTTGCCGGGCCAATTATAAACGAACCGGCTGCTGCATCAAGGCTTAAGATGGCCATTGGAATACTGTCTTCGTAGCCCAGGGAATAGGCTTGGTCAACATCGCTATCATAATCATCCCAGGCCTCAAAATTGTAATTTTCCTGGTCGTTCCACCTAACTGACTGATCGATCATAAAGTAAACAGTTAAGCTCAAAATGAGTACTACGAGGCCGGTTTTTATCCAGTTGTTGGTTGGAATTATCGAAACACCCCACAAGATTAAGATTACAGGCCACAAGCGCCAGAGGCTAACCCATTCGAAGTGAATAACATCAAAGTTTTGCAGTAAGAAGAGAACCCCGACAAACACTAGGATTACTCCCCAAAAGATATTTCTGAATTTCATGATAATATTATTTAGTTGGTTTAATTAATTCGGGACTGATTAAAAGAATACCGGCAGCTATCAGAACAACTGGCCAGAAATTCCACAAGTTGTACATTGGCAATAACCCGTTAAGCAAGAAAAGCAAGCCAACAGCCACCATGATGATGCCAATTACCATGCTGTTGTTTAATTTATTGTTGCCTTCAGCATTGACAGGATCAGCTTTTGTTTCTTCTGCATCGGGGGTTTCTTTCATCTGATACATGGAGGCCAAATCTTGTTCGGGAATGGCTATCCATAAAATTATATAAACCAAAACACCACTTCCCCCGAAAATGGCAAGCAGGATAAATAAAATCCTGACGATTACTTTGTCAATATTTAGGTAGTCGCCCAGACCACCGCAGACGCCACCGAGGACTTTGCCTCTTCTTGCCCTGTAAAGTTTTTGTGTTGTATTCATGGTTATTTTTATTTAATATGAAACGAATTGATTTCTGTTATCTGTGGCAAATATAGGGCAGGCAACAGGCCAGGTAAACAACATTTCGGTGAATGGGGGTAATTTGTCGGTAAACTACCCGCTTTCTTTCAACTTCAATAAAAAGCTACAAAATAGCCCTTATTTTTATTAAATTCCCGGTAGGAAATTCCATATCTCGATCCAAATTATTTAGAAATAATTCTAAATTGAGTAAAAAATAAAAAGGTCTTCATATTCAGTTTTGTAAATACTCAATATTTCGTACTTTTACCAACCATTTTTTCCGGTTGTTATTCCTTTTTTAAAAATAAAATCAATTATTAAAATTAAAAACTTCAATAAACTATGAAGAAAATAAAAGTTGTAAATCCTGTTGTAGAGTTGGATGGCGATGAAATGACCAGGATTATCTGGGCAATGATAAAAGAAAAACTGATTTTGCCCTATCTTGATTTGGATATTAAATATTATGATTTAGGCATGGAAATGCGCGACGCAACCAATGACCAAATTACGGTTGATGCCGCCAATGCTATTAAAAAATATAATGTAGGAATAAAATGTGCAACCATTACCCCCGATGAAGCTAGGGTTGAAGAATTTGGGCTGAAAGAAATGTGGCGCTCGCCAAACGGAACTATCCGTAATATTCTGGACGGAACAGTTTTCCGTGAACCCATTCTGATGAAAAATATTCCCAGGCTTGTTCCAGGCTGGACTAAGCCAATTGTAATTGGCCGTCATGCTTTTGGCGATCAATACCGCGCCACTGATTTTACCACTAAAGGAAAAGGAAAACTAACCATTACTTTTACTCCTGAAGACGGCGGAAAAGTTCAGTCATTTGATGTGTATGATTTCAAAGGTGATGGTGTTGCGCTGGCTATGTACAATACCGACGAATCTATCAAAGGCTTTGCTCATGCATGTTTCAGCATGGCTTTGGAAAAAAAATGGCCTTTGTATTTGTCAACAAAAAATACAATTCTAAAAAAATATGACGGGCGCTTTAAAGATATTTTTGAAGAAATTTATCAAAAAGAATTTAAAACCCAGTTTAAAGAAGCTGGAATTATTTACGAGCACCGCTTGATTGACGACATGGTTGCCGCCGCTTTAAAATGGGAAGGCGGATTTATCTGGGCCTGCAAGAACTATGATGGTGACGTACAATCCGACACGCTTGCACAGGGCTTTGGCTCACTTGGCCTGATGACTTCCGTATTGATGGCGCCAGATGGAAAAACCATTGAAGCAGAAGCAGCTCACGGAACAGTAACCAGGCATTACCGCGAACACCAGAAAGGAAATGCAACTTCAACCAACCCAATAGCATCCATCTTTGCATGGACAAGAGGCTTAGCTCACCGTGGGCATCTGGACAATACACCAGAGTTAGTTAACTTCGCCCATAACCTTGAAAAGGTGTGTATTGAAACTGTTGAATCAGGTAAGATGACCAAAGATTTGGCACTAATTCTTCATGGTAATAAGCTGAAAAAGGAGGATTACCTGAATACTGAAGCCTTTTTAGATGCCCTTGATTCAGCTTTGCAGAAAAAAATGACGAAATAATCACTCCCAAAATACCGAATTAATATGACCACTTTAAAAGAAACACTTTACAACAAGATTGAAGCCCACAGGCCGAGAATTTCAAGATTATTGGATGACCATGCAGAAAAAATTGTTTGCAGCGTTACAGTCCAGCAAGTATTGGGAGGAATGAGAGGTATAAAAAGTCTTGTAACCGACATTTCATACCTCGATCCGTTTGAGGGCATCAGGTACAGAGGATATACATTACCTGAAGTTTTTGAAAAATTACCCAAACCTCCTGGCGCCGAAATGCCGTATGTTGAGGGTGTTTTCTATTTACTCCTTACTGGCGACATGCCAACCGAGGAACAGGTTCAGGACGTAATATATGATTCAGTGAACAGACGGCAACTTCCGAAATATGTTTACGAAGTAATTGATGCTTTCCCTAACAACAGCCATCCGATGGCCATCTTATCGGCAGCAGTCATGTCAATGCAGCGGGAATCAATGTTCAACCTGAAATACCATAGAGGGATGGACAAATTGGATTATTGGGATCCAACTTATGAAGATGCGATGAACCTAATGGCAAAATTGCCGGTTATGAGTGCGTATATTTATAATAAACTCTATAATCGCAAACTGATTACATACCAGGATCCAACATTGGATTACGGCGAAAATTTTGCCCACATGATTGGTAAAGAAAAAGCTTATGGCGAAGTTTCGAGAATGTATTTTACTTTGCATGCTGACCACGAAGGAGGGAATGTAAGCGCTCATACAGGGCATTTGATTGCCAGCTCACTATCCGATGTGTATTTTTCCATTTCAGGTATGATTAACGGACTAGCCGGACCATTGCACGGACTTGCCAACCAGGAAGTACTCAGGTGGATACAGGATTTGAGGGGTAAAATGGGAGACAAAAAGATTACTAAAAAGGACATTGAAAAATATGTTTGGGATACTTTGAATGACGGTCATGTTATTCCGGGGTTTGGACATGCAGTTTTGCGGAAGACCGATCCAAGATATTCAATCCAACGTGAATATGCCCTGAAATATATGAAAGATGACGAGCTATTCAATATTGTTGACTTGCTATACCAGGTTGTACCACCGATATTGACTGAGCAGGGAAAAGCGAAAAATCCATGGCCAAACCTGGACGCTCATTCAGGCGTTATTCAATGGCATTACGGTGTAACAGAATATGATTACTATACAGTTTTGTTTTCTGTAGGCCGCGCCATTGGTGTACTTTCCAACATTATTTGGGACAGGGCATTGGGTTATCCGCTGGAAAGACCCAAATCTATCACCACTTCAATGTTGGAACAAATTGTTGGAATAAAATAAATTATCTTTCATAATTGTGGACAAGAGCTCTGTTTTGCAGAGCTTTTTCTATTTTAGTCAAATAAAAATTTTAGCAATTGATTATTCAAAAAGAAATAGAAACAGGCCCTTTTAAAAAAGGATTTCATAATATAAATACACTAATTGTTAAGGAGTTCGGTGAATTTCCTGAAAATGGACTATTGAATATTTTTGTAAAGCATACATCGGCCGGACTGATGATTAATGAAAACGCAGACCCTGATGTATTGACCGACCTGAATTCCTTACTTGATAGAATTGCGCCTGAAAACGCACCATTTTACCACCATACAATGGAAGGCCCTGATGACATGCCTGCGCATTTCAAATCTGCTATTCTTGGCCATTCACTTACTATACCTGTTACAAACCACCGATTAAACCTGGGTATGTGGCAATGTGTTTATTTTTGTGAATTCAGAAACAGGGGTGGAAAACGAAAAATTGTTCTGACATTGTATTATTGATCAGATTGGATAATCTGCATTTCTTTTTGCGTAAAATTTTGCAATTCAGGATAAAATTCTACAAAATCTTCTTTCAAACCGGCATAATTTTCTTTAAGTGTTTTTACAGAATTTTTCATTCCGGAAACCAATTGAGTGCGCCTGTCCATTCCGTAAAAAACCAATCCCAGATCAACGAAATTGGAATAGCCAACCAGCCAATTCTGCGAAATAAGATATGGAAGCAACCTTTTGGTTCGTTCAGGTAAAATTTCGTAATTTTCTTTTAAAAGTGAATAAACGTGTTCGGCATAAGTAGCAAGCCTTTCTGAATGATAATTATCCCAGTTTTTTGCTAAAAAATGATCATAAAAAATATCAACCACTATGCCTGAATACTTACCGTGCTCCGAACGGATTCTACCCAAACTTCTTTTAAAAACGGGATGGCTGTCAGTAAAAGTGTCAATCTGCCGGTGAAGGATAATTCCTTGCCTGATGCCTTTTTCGAAGCGATTGAAATCTTTGCCTTTTACAGAATCAGCGATAAAATTTCCGACAAGAACCTGATTATTATTTCCCGATAGGTGGGCGTGAGCAAGGAAGTTCATTTGCAATTTTTAGTGCCCAAAAGTAATCATTTCATTCAATTTAAATTCAATATAGATTACAGAATAGGTAAGGTGCTCCCGCCAAATTTTAATAATTTTGCAATCGATTGAAATAAGGAAAAACTCATTCAAAAACAGCAATGAAGAAACTACTTTTATTGGGAGATGAAGCCATAGCTCAAGCAGCTTTGGACGCAGGAATTTCAGGCGTGTATGCCTACCCGGGAACACCTTCAACAGAAATTACAGAATATATTCAGAAATCTAAAGCAGTAAAGGAAAACAAAGTCAGGTCGAATTGGTCGGCAAACGAAAAAACTGCGATGGAATCGGCAATCGGAATGTCATACGCCGGAAAGCGGGCTCTTGTTTGTATGAAACATGTTGGATTGAATGTTGCCGCAGATGCTTTTATAAACTCTGCAATAACTGGTGCAAATGGTGGTTTAGTGGTGCTTGCTGCTGACGATCCGTCCATGCATTCATCGCAAAATGAGCAAGATTCGAGGTTTTTCGGAAAGTTTTCTATGATTCCGGTTCTGGAGCCGTCAAATCAGCAAGAAGCTTACGATATGACAATCTATGCTTTCGATTTGTCAGAAAAACTTGGAACACCTGTATTGATGAGAGTTACAACACGGCTTGCCCACTCACGCGCCGGTGTGATTAGAAAAACGGAAAAAGCACAAAATGAATTAAAATTACCCTCCAACCTCAAACAGTTTATTCTGCTGCCTTCCATTGCACGCAAACAATATAATGCCTTGCTGGCGAAGCAGACAATTTTCGAAGAAGAAGCTAAAAACTCGGGTTATAATTCCTTATTTAAAAATAAAAACAACAAATTAGGCATCGTTGCATGTGGAATTGCTTTTAACTACCTGATTGAAAACTTTGAAGATGGCAAGGTTCCGTTTCCGGTACTGAAAGTTGGACAGTATCCAGTTCCCTATGAATTGCTGAATGAAATTTACGAATCATCAGAAGAATTGCTTGTTTTGGAAGATGGTTACCCAATTTTGGAAGAACTGCTCAGAGGCAGCCTGAATAAAGGAAAGAAAATCAGGGGAAGGCTTGATGGGTCAATTCCACGTGCAGGAGAGTTGAACCCAAATATTGTAGCCAAAGCACTGGGGATGACAGTTTCGGAAGGATTTGAAATTCCGGAAATATTGGTAGGTAGGCCACCCCAACTTTGCGAAGGCTGTTCGCACATGGATTCATTTTTGGCCTTAAATGAAGCACTCTTAAAATATTCTCCCGGCAGGGTTTTTTCTGATATTGGCTGTTATACCCTAAGCGCATTGCCGCCTCTCGAATCCATCAACAGTTGCGTGGATATGGGCGCTTCAATTACCATGGCGATTGGCGCTGCTGAAGCTGGGCTCGTTCCTGCAGTGGCAGCTATAGGCGACTCTACATTCACTCATTCTGGTATTACGGGCCTGCTGGATGCCGTAAACAACAAAGTTCCGATTACGGTGTTAATTATGGACAACGCAACCACAGGAATGACCGGCGGCCAGGCTTCTTCAGCCTTTGAAAAAATTGACGGCATTGTCAGGGGTATAGGCGTGGAAGAAGAACATATTCATGTGATTAAACCGCTCAGAAGGTTTCACGAAGAAAATTTAAAGATTTTTGAACAAGAACTCAGTTACGAAGGGGTTTCGGTGATTATTGCCCGCAGAGAATGCATCCAGACTTTGGGAAGGCGAATGAAATTGAAAGCAAAAGAAAAACTGGCAGAAAAGAATTAATTAACATGAAAAAAGATATTATTATTTCGGGTGTAGGTGGACAGGGCATTTTGACGATTGCAGCTACAATTGGCACGGCAGCGTTAATGGAAAACCTGCAATTGAAGCAGGCCGAAGTTCACGGGATGAGCCAGCGTGGCGGCGATGTGCAGTCACATTTAAGGCTTTCTTCCGGGAATATTGCCTCCGACCTGATTCCTGAAGGCAAAGCCGACCTGGTGATTTCAATCGAACCGCTCGAATCACTACGTTATATCAATATGCTCAACAAGGAAAGTGGCTGGCTTATTTCGAGCATGAACCCAGTTAAAAATGTTAAAAATTATCCATCACTTGAAAAGGTGTTGAGTGAAATTTGGAAATTGCCTCGCTACATAACTATTGATTCTGAAAAAGTTGCCAAAGAGCAAGGCTCGATAAAAACGGCCAATATTGTTGTTTTAGGAGCAGCTTCGCCTTTTCTAGGGCTGAAAATAGAATCTTTCGAGAAAGCCATCGAAGAAATGTTTTCCGGAAAAGGGGAAGAAATGGTTAGAATAAACCTGAAAGCCTTCCGCGCAGGAAGGGAATATGCCGAAAAAAACATCTAAACGGTTTTATTGGATATTTCATAGTTTATTTTTCGCAGTAAAGTTTATTTTTGCCAGCTAACTTAATCATTTGGCTTATGCTTCGGATTTCATTTCAGTCAATTATATTTTCAATTTTCATTGTTGCCTGCAATTTGACACCGGAACAGCCGGTCGAAATTATTGAAGAAGTAATACCGCCCAAATTTGAATACGGTGTTTGCATTGACAGTTTGAATGTTATCCGCGCAACTGTTCGTCCGAACGAGTTTCTCTCGGATATTCTTTTAAAATACAATGTTGACTATGCCGTAATTGACCAGCTCGCCCGGACAACAAGAGATACTTTTGATGTAAGAAAAATCAGGGCAGGCAATAAATATGCGGTGATTACTACAAATGATTCCATTCAAAAACCATTGTATTTTGTTTATGAAATCTCTGCTTCAAATTTTGTTTTATACCAACTGACTGATACAGTTAATGCAATACGTGGTCAAAAAGAAATTATTGTAAAAACTGATACATTATCGGGAACCATTGAATCGTCACTTTGGAATGCTATTGCAGATGATGGCCAGGACCCAAGCCTTTCTATTGCACTTTCTGAAATTTATTCCTGGACAATTGACTTTTTTGGTT
The DNA here is from genome assembly GCA_036568185.1 of Bacteroidales bacterium. Taxonomy (GTDB): domain Bacteria; phylum Bacteroidota; class Bacteroidia; order Bacteroidales; family F082; genus DATCTB01. The sequence goes on from DATCTB010000453.1 coordinate 19,303, forward strand.
TACAAAAAGGTGATAATTTTAATGCTATTTATGACGAGTATTATGTTGAGGACGAATACATAGGAGTAGGCAAAATATATGCTGCACGCTTTATGCACGGCGGAAAAGAGTTGTACGCCTTCTACTTTGAACAAAATGGAAAAGGTGATTATTTTGATGAAAATGGAAACAGCCTGCAGCGTACTTTTTTAAAAGCACCACTGAAATATTCGCGAATAAGTTCCCGCTTTTCAAACAGCCGTATGCATCCGGTTTTAAAAATCAGACGCCCGCATCACGGAGTTGATTACGCTGCACCGTCAGGTACACCGGTTTTTTCAGTTGGAAGTGGAACTGTAATTGCAAAAGGTTATCAAAAATCAGGCGGTGGTAATTATGTTAAAATTAAACACAACAGTGTTTATACAACAGTTTACATGCACCTGCAGGGATTTGCAAAAGGTATTAATGAAGGAAAAAGAGTTAGCCAGGGCGAATTGATTGGTTATGTTGGAAAAACAGGACTTGCAACCGGTCCGCACCTCGATTTCAGGTTTTACAAAAATGGACAGGCCGTTGACCCTTTGAAAGTAGAATCACCTCCCAGCAAGCCGGTTGAAGAGCAATACCGCCCCGCTTTTGATTCGGTAGTGAATTATTATATCGGGCATCTGGGTAACAAATAATTAACAAAGGATTACTTGAATTGCATTATTTTGAATTAACAAAAGTGGGATGGCAGAAAGAGTTGCCCCTTATTCTCAAAAATGCAATAGCACCTTCCGGGAACACACTTTTCCTTTCTGCAGTGAATATCAGCAAATCATAAGCTATTGCCTGCTTATAGATCACTCCCTTTCGCTGCATCCCTTCTTTATGTATTTCAAAAATCAAGCATAAAAAAAGGCTGTACCAAATGGCACAGCCTTTCTACTAATTATTCAATAATTTATTTACTTGTCCCAGAAGATATGAGTTGACATTTCGTCACCACCAATTGCAGCAGAGGCTTGCTGATAATTAGCAGCATTTAATGTTTGCTCATTGATAGGATAAGTCATCCTTCTTGGCACTTGACCTCCGGTAGTTGGAGCAGGTGCAGGTGGTAAATTCAAAACAGGATAGCCCAGTCTTCTGTAAGAAGTCCAGCCCACCATACCTCTGACATAAAATGCCAACCAGGCTTGAGTACCAATTTTTTGTTGCCAGGTGCCAGGGGCTGAAGTATAGGCTACATTAGGAGTCAGCAGGTAAGCATCAGCTTCTCCGCTTAGATGCCATTGCATAAACGAGGATTTAATACCTTGATCATACCATGCCTGAGCTGATTGTCCAACCAGGAAACCTCTTTCAGCAGCTTCAGCTAAATAGAAGCAAGCTTCTGTATGGTCAAGAAGAATCATAGCATAAGTAGGTGATTCAATCTCAGCGCCAATATGAGACAATTGAGCCCAAGTGTTGCTTTCACCATAAATACCACCAACATACTCCTCGCCATTCATTTCGAAATAGGCAACCCTGCGTGGGTCTTCCAAATCATTCATTATGTCAACAATGGTGTTGGCAGGAACAAAGTCATGACGTCCGCTTTGAACCAAATCCTGGTACAATGGGCATGAATTTGAGCCACCCAGATAAGCTAGCTCACATTTTTCACCCATTTCAAAAATTCCGGTATAAGCTTGTTCAACAGTCGTTTGAGCAGTTGCTGCATTTACAGTTGATAAAGTGATACCAATTTTGAGTTTTAAAGTATTGGCAAATTTTATCCACATGGCAACATCGCCGCCCATATAGATATCATCAGAACCAAAGCTTTCATAATCAGGATTTAATTTTGTAAGAGCATTATTAACAGTTTCCAAAATATCCATGTAAATATCCTCGGCATCATCATAAGCTGGATTAATATTGTCTATATCCAAAGCTTGTGAATAAGGAACATTGCCAAACTGGTCAACTAACCTTTGATAACAATATGCCGATAATACTTCAATGATCGCTTGCTTGTTTACTTTCATACCAATAGCATCGTCCCCTATAGCGGGTTCTTCTGAAAGAACAACAGAAGCTTGTTGCAGGTCAGACAATACATCACGGTAATAAGCGCGGAAAATAAAACTTGCCACATTCCTGGTAACCATATCGTAGTTAGACTCATCAGTATAGGTTGTTTCTGTCCAATACTGGGCAAACAATTTATAATTGTTCAGGTTCACGTTGGTGCTGGATATCTGGTCAGCGAGTGCCTTTTGGGCATTGGCAAACAAGAAGCCTGCAGGAACTACGGTCGCACGAGTCTTACTCGTGTTCATTTCCTCAAAGTTTTTTGTGCAGGATACTGATATCCCGATTAAAACTATTAAGACTAAATATATTCTTTTCATAATTGTTTTGTTTTAAAATTGTAAGTTAACAGTAAATCCAATTTGACGTACGGTTGGCATTACACCGCTCTGCCATCCCTGGATATTACCAGAACTCTGGCTAGCTTCAGGATCAGCATATGGAAGATTTTTCGCAATAATCCATAAGTTCGAACCAACAAGGCTAAATGTAGCACCGTAAATCCAGTTGGCTTTTTGCATAGTTTTCTGTGGAATGCTGTATGCTAAAACTACTTCACGAAGTTTTACATAAGAGGCATCGTAAATAAATGCTGAGTTTGGATTTCTTGAGTATCCGAATACCCTGTAATCGCTACCAGAAACTCTTGTTGTATTAGGAGTACCATCTGCATAAACACCATCAAGAATCAAACCACCGCCATCGGCAAGTGTATTTCTAACTGGATTACCTAAGTCATTTGTAAATACTGTTACGTCATAAAGGCCAGTAGCCATTCCATACCAGCAGTCAAGAGAAAATACGCTTCCACCTTGTTGCCAGTCAATTAAGAAACTAAAATCCCAGGTTTTATATGAAAATTTATTATTCATACCACCCATCCAATCAGGATTTACATTACCGATTACTATATCAGAAGTAGAAGTTCTCAGGTAATATCCATTTGAACCAACAGTCCTTTGACCATCGTCGGTATAAACATAATCAGTACCCTGGATAGCTCCGTAAGGCTCACCAACGCGAGCGTTAATTGTAACACCACCCTGAAGGGCTGCTAACTGCAAGTTATCAATTCCCTCGGCAAGAGCAATAACTTCGTTGTTGTTTTTAGCCCAGTTGATGGTCATATCCCACCTGAAGTTATCCTTAACAATAATTCCTCCATTCAAAACAATTTCAAAACCCATATTCTGTACTTCACCTGCATTTACATATTTTGCAGAATAACCTGTAGCATAAGAAACAGCAACCGGAATAATTTGGTTAATGGTATTGTTTTTATAGAATGAAAAGTCAAATCCTAATCTTTTGCGCAGCATGATCAATTCGATACCTGCCTCAACACTTGATGTACTCTCAGGTTTCAACTCTGAATTTGCTTTTGTATTCGGTAATGAAAACAAAGCTGTTTCGCCAAAGGAAGTATTTTGAATATAGTTGTCTTCCAAGCTACCCCATGGAGCATCATTACCTACTTGTGCGTAACCACCTCTTAATTTACCCAATTGTAACCAATCGGCATTCATATTGTTTGAAAACAACCAACTGGCCGAAACTGCAGGGTAGAAATAAGTATTATTATCTTCAGGCAAAGTTGAAGAAACATCTCTTCTTACCGATGCATCAAGGAATAGATAATTTTTAAAACCTACAGAAGCAGAAAGGTATAAACCATTTACACCAACTTCTTCAATTTGTTGCTCAGGAGAAAGGTTAGGATTTTGACTGTTACCTAAAGTATATAAACCAGGTACAATCAAACCACCATCGGTTGAAGCAAATGTATTTGAATATTTATCTCTTCTGATGTTCGATCCAAATAAGGCAGTAAGATTCCAGTTCTCGCCATAGTTTTCATAATATTTCAACATAAGGTCATAGTTGGTCTCCATAAAATTAATACTACGTTCTGAGTATCCAGAAGTTACGTCAGGACGGCCAACACCAAATTCACCAGAACCTGAACCCATAGCTTTTCTATCTTGTTGCAGTTCTGAATATGTGTCAACTGCAGCACGTCCCATCAAACTTAATGTAGGAATAATTTGCCATTCAGCCATCATGAAACCTACAATACGGTTTCTTTCGTCAGTTTCATAGCTTTGATAGCGCTGGAAATATGGATTATCCCAATAAGCAGGTGCCCAGTCGTTAGGGCTGTTTGGATTCCATGTAAGGTTCTGTTCAGTTTCATTATACAAGGTCTCTTGTAATTTGTAGTCAACATTGGTTTGCATCCACTGACGGTTCGACGACATGATATTGTCGCTATAACCTGTTGAGTTACGACCTTTTCCCTGAGTATTGATATAATTGGCCGAAGCAGTTACAACAAGGTTTTTGGTAATATCATAAGAACCATTAAACAAAATGTTGTTCTTTTTTATTTCACTGTTTGGCATTATACCTGTCTGATACAGATTAGTATAAGCTAACCTGAAGGTTGCAGCATCTCCACCTCCGGCAACTTCAACTGTATTGGAAAGTGTAAGTGCGGTTTGAAGCATATAATCAGGTCCGTTTTCACCAGCAACCCAAGGAGTTTTTTTCATGTAATTTGGTGATGCAGGATAGTATGAATCATACTGGTATAAGCTAAAGTTAGGATCGAATTCAGTACCAAATGAAGCATCTTCGGTTGTTGGAACTGTCCAATCAACAATACCGTCGTCATTGATATCATAATAATACTCAAACGATGGATATGACTGGCCATTGGCAAGTGTAGTATCACTGTAATAAGGACCGTAGCCAGCTCCATATTGAGTTTGGTATGTTGGGAAAGTACTCTTATCATACCATCCGCCGGTAACGTTTGAGTTGATAGTTACACCGTATTTTCTTGTTTTTCCGGTTGTTTTTGCTCCTTTTTTGGTAGTTATAATAATAACACCGTTAGCAGCACGTGAACCGTACAAAGCAGTAGCAGCAGCACCTTTCAGAATGTTCATTGATGCGATATCATTAGGGTTGATATCAGAAGCTGCATTTCCAAAGTCATAGCCATTTCGGCCTGACAGCTGTCCTGCATTGTTGTAGTTATTATTATTGATCGGAACTCCGTCAACAACAAACAACGCCTGGTTGTTTTGCGTCAGTGAAGAAGAACCCCTGATAATAACGTTGGCCGAACCACCTATATTACCAGTACCTTTAATAGCAACACCGGCAGATTTACCTTGTAAGTTGTTGATAAAGTTGTCGCGTTTTACAGCATTGATCTCTTCACCTTCTAACTCTTGTGTTGCGTAACCGAGTGATTTCTTTTCGCGCGAAACACCCAGCGCGGTAACAACAACTTCATCCATTTGCAGGGCTTCAGAACCCATTGAAACAGTGATATTGTTATTTGTACCTATCGCCACTTCTAAAGTTTTCATCCCAACAAAGGAAAAAACTAAAGCTGTGTGCTCAGGTTTGACGTCGAGGGAATATTTTCCATCAATGTCGGTAACAGTACCAATTGTGGTACCCTTTACCTGAACGGTAACGCCCGGTATTGGAGCGCCATCATCGATACTGGTAACCACGCCACTAATGGTTCTTGTCTGAGCGCTGGCATATTGAATGCCGACGAGAAACAAGAACGCCAGTAAAATTGTAATTTTTCTCATAATGATGATTTTTGGTTATTGATATAAATTAATTAAAAATTAGTTTCTTAATGTTTCATAAAAAACAGCGCAATTTATTAATATTTTCTTAATAATCATACAACATTCAAAAAAAAGGCTGTTCTAAAAAAAGTTTTTTTTCACTATTTTCTGTTGATAAAAAGTCATTTTCAGTATGTAAGATCAATTTATGCTATCAAAATTTGAATCGAATAAGGCTTTTTCGGTTAAAAAAAATAACCAGAATACTTAACACACCAAGTATTGGCGCCAAATATCCTATTTCATTTTCAGAATAAAAACTAATAACAATTAGTATTGGAAGTGTAATTGCATAAAGGTAGAATCCTTTTATTTTCCGCCTCAACATTAGCACTGCACTTAAAAAGAGTCCCGCATGAAGCACGGTCAATAAGGTTAGAAACAATAAAAAATTATTCCCACTGAGCCCTTTATATTCAATTTCAAGAAGAAAATTACTATCCATCATTCGAAAAATCAAGGCGAACAAAAAGAAAAGAAATCCGAATAAACTAACTATCAATATAAATATTACAACAAAACGAAGAAAAAAAGGATATCCCTTGTTGATAAAATCTTTTGCCTGCTTTTCGATTGATTCTATGCTCACGGTATTTTTTTTAATGCATGAATTTTACATTCAGGTAATAAAAATAGATAAAACTTCCGGTTAAAATTAAATCAATTGCAGGAAATGGCATATCCGGAATAAAAATTTTAGGCACAATGAGTAAAAGAATTTGTGCAACACTATAAATGTGAAACCCTATTTTATTCAATTTCCACATTTGTAAAGCACCTGAAAAAGAAAGTGAATATAAAACAGCTTGGATCATAAAAAACCAGGGGTTCACATTCAGGAAAATACTCATGTTCATTTCCACACCAAACACCATGTAAATTGGATCTTCAGCAAACATTTCCCTGATTTGGTCAATTACCGAAAACAAGGCTACATTCGACAGCATGGAAAGCCCGCTTCCAATAAAAGTAAGGATGCATAGCAACTTCAACAATTCAGGGCGTGGAATTTTTGTTTTTGGCTGTTCTTCCATTTTTTAATTTTACGAATTCCGCAACTTTACGGATTACGATTGTCTATTTACGTTTGATGAATTGCCAAATGATTGGTGGGGCTAATTCCGAAATCGCAATTCCGAAATCCGAAATTTCTAATCCAAACTTCCAATCTCTTTTTCCACCTCAATCAGCAATTCACACGATTGCACCAGTTTTTTCATGGTGTTGTGGTCCTTATAAAGCGGGCGGTCAATATCCAGGAATTCAACATGCCGGCGGACTACTTCATGGGCTTTGGTAACGCCTTTCCCAAACTTGTATTCCCTAAAA
>DATCTB010000454.1:0-14918 GCA_036568185.1 Bacteroidales bacterium
CCGTTGGTTCCGGCAACATGAATGGCTTTAAATTTTTCCTGTGGTTTTCCAAGTAAATCAAGCAATTGAATTGTTACCTCCAAATCCGCTTTGTATGCAGCCTGGCCGATTCGTTGAAACATGGGCAGCCGGCTGAAAAGCCAGTCGAGGGTTTCTTTATAATCCATGCAATGATTGATTTGGGATGGGCGCAATTATTTCAAAAGGACAAATTTATAAGTTATTGTTCCTGTTTGCAATTCGGCAGCATTGGGGTCGGCAACAAAGGTGGAGTTTTTCGCGGCGTCAACGGCAATTATTTTCATGTTGGCATCAACAATTGTGGTTCCTTTTGGGCTGACCTGTGCCCGAACCACATTTCCTTCCCTGTTCACCCAAATGCTAACTACTACAGTTCCTACTTCGTTAAAACTGGCAGTTGGTTTTTCAATAAATTTAGCTCCTCGACCGCCCAGGCTGTAGGAAATTCCATTTCCTGAACCGCCTTGTCCGTCGTAATTGTCGCTGTCTTTGTAACCTGTTGGCTTGCCCATATCGCCTGCCCCTTCGGTATTTCCCTGGCTGGTTCCACTGGTGCTTGTTTTCGATGTTCCCGGGTAAAGTGCTTTCGTATTGACCACCGGCTTGGGTTCTTCAACCGGTTTTTCAATCACTTTTTCTTCAACCGGGGCTTTCACAACTTCCTTCACGGGCTCCTTCACCACTTCTTTAACAGGTTCTTTCACCGGCTCTTTTACTACCTTCTTTTCTTCAATGACCGGAGTTTCTTCAATATTTTGCTTTACAAATTCCTCGTCTTCAGGTGTATCGTAAATTACTCTTTTAGGTGGCGGTGCTTCTTCCATAATTGGAGGCGGTGTCTCACTTTGGATTTCTCCAAAACCTGAATCGTCGTAGCCCAAATTCACCTCAACGCCCTCTTCACCAGGCAATGGAAGGGGTGTTCGCAAAGCGAAAAAGAAAAGGCAAACCAGCAGGATGATGTGTACCACCACTGTTCCGATAATTCCCCTTCTTTTGTCTTTATTCATTTTTAATTAAAATTTTATTTCCAAAAAGAATTATTTTGGTGGCCTTGTTGCCAGAATCACTTTGTGCTTGGTCCCGTTTTTCTCGTTGATACCGTTTACAGCATCAATAACCACCACGATGTCCTGAACCGAAGCAGATTGGTCAGCCCTTAAAACTACGGATGCTTCCTGTTCATTATTCAGCAAGGCGAACATGTCGTTTTCCAAATTAGCGGGGGCTGTCCTGACTTCTTCCAAATAAATCTCCCTGGCTTCATTGATATAAACCGTTACCGTTTGCTTCGACATGGTTTTGCTGTTGCTGCTGGGAAGCAACAGTTTGATGGCATTGGGCGCCACCAATGTAGAAGTTAGCATGAAGAAGATGAGCAGCAGAAAAACCAGGTCGGACATGGAAGCCATGCTAAACGAGGAATCTCTTTTATTTCGCATTTGTATTGCCATAATTTTTTTTATTCTGAATTAAATAAATTCTGAAACATTACTTGGCCGGCTCGTGAAGCACGTCCATAAACTCAGTTGCTGTTAGTTCAAGCGAATAGACCACTTTCTGAATCCGGGCAACAAGTATGTTATAAAAGATGTAGGCCAAAATACCGACAACCAGACCGCCAACCGTAGTAATCATAGCCTGGTAAATTCCTTGCGAAAGCAATTCAATATTGATATTGTTTCCGGCCATCGACATATCGTAAAATGCACGAACCATGCCAATTACAGTTCCGAGGAAACCAAGCATTGGCGCTGCACCGGCAATGGTTGCCAGCCCGGCCACGTTTTTTTCGAGCCTCGAAACTTCCAGTTTACCAACATTTTCGATGGCAATGCTGATGTCGTTCAGTGGCTTGCCAATTCGCGAAAGCCCTTTATCAATCATCCTTCCAATCGGTGAATCGTTGTTCATGCATAGGGCACGCGCAGCTTCAAGTTTCCCGTCGTGAATGAAATTCCTGATATTGTTCATGAAATGCTTATCTTCCTTTGAAGCTCTGCCGATAACAAAATATCTTTCGAAGAATATATAAAACGAAACGATGGAAAGCACGCCAATAATGGCCATTATCCATCCACCTTTTATTACCAGATCGAGTATTGGTAATGTTATTTCTTCCTGAGCTCCCTGTACGATTTGTGCTCCTTCCTGAATTTGCAATATAATGCCTGTAATCATGTTTTGGTTATTTTTTTAAAATGAAGGTAAAATTACGGTTTAAACGTGCTCTGAATTTTATAAGCTGACTTCTTTTTCACATTGTACTGTTAATATAGATAAACTGAAATTGTCCAATATTATTATATCTCGGCTTATTCATTTTGCTTTAAAAAGTTAATTTATTCTTAAAAAAAAGGATTTATTTAGAATGAAATAAAATAATTTATATATTCGCTAAAACTACTGCTAAAACTAATTATATTTTTTTCAAGAACTATAAACTTCACTTACGCAGCTATTTTAAGTTAATCATCACCTGGTAATGCTTTAATTGATATTCACAGAGTATTAACACTGTGTGTTTTATAGTTGTGTAATCATCAATTTGAGGTGAACATATTCAGAATTTAACCGAACAAATACTAAGAAAATGAAAACTTTTTTACTCAAATCAAACAATTCAACAATTAGATTTTTATTAATAATATTTTCGATTTTTTTAGTCGCAAATATAAATCCTGTTCAAGCGCAAGGAACATGTGAAGTTGCAATGGGTCATGGTCATGGTTATACAACTGCCATTACTTCAGTAGTTGCTAATGGGGACGATAATTATACAATTGTCCTTTCAATCCGTCACGACGGATGCTCAGGCCCGGGATGCAAAGCACTAAGCCATTATTCTGTTGAGGCTGATCCAGGCACTTATTCAAATGTATTTATAACAATCATTGAAGGGAATTTTAATTATACCAATATCGATCTTGGGCCTAACCTGGGTGGCGATCCTTTTAAAGGTTTCCGGGTGAATGGAACCGGCGGATTTGGAAATGGCCAGTCAGGTGAGTTTTTATTTACTTATACATTATCAGGTGGTTTACAAGACCAACGAACTTTGGTGAAGGCTGGTAATAAAAAGTTAATTGTAAATTTTACAGTTGAAGATTTTGAATTTGTTTTAGGTGGTTGTAATCAGCCCATCTTGCCTTATTATCGTAACCCAGTAGCAGGGAAAGTTTATAACTCTTTAATAGGAGCTGAGCTTGAAGGCCTTTATTTAACCTATTCTGAAGGCATTAGTGTAACTACTGACGATATTTTTATAATAAGTGATGATGGAAACGAAGTGTTTATCCGTGTGGAAGCGATTGCCGGAGAATACGATAATTTATTAATAACCCTTGATGGGCTTGGTTTTTCGGTAGTTGATGAATTGGCATCTGAAAATGTTGCCACAGGTTGGATTCCAATTGAAAACCTCATGCTATTGAATGAATTAATTGACCAACTGTCCAGAGCAAGGCCTATCAGTCCTGCTATTCTGAAAGTTGGTAATGTCGATACGCAGGGAGATTACGCAATGAATTCTTTTGTTTCGAGGCATATTTTTAAAGTAAGTGGCGAAGGAGTTAAAGTTGGTGTATTATCGGATAGCTATGATAAAACACGCAATGATGCGGCAAACAATGTTTTGCAAAGAGACCTGCCGGGAATAGGGAATCCAGACAATGCAATTCCAGTAGATGTGTTGCTTGACTTGCCTCAGGGCAGAGGAACTGATGAGGGGCGGGCTATGCTGCAGATTATTCATGATGTTGCCCCGAAAGCTGAACTGGCATTTCGCACTGGCTTTATCAGCGACATTAATTTTGCGAATGGTATTAGAGATTTACAAGCTGCCGGATGTGATGTAATTGTTGACGACATTAGTTATATTACAGAGCCCTTTTTTAGAGATGGAATTGTTGCCCAGGCAGTTGATGAAGTTACAGATTTAGGCGTTGCTTATTTTTCAGCTGCTGGAAATTATGGTAGCAAAGCTTATGAGGGAGATTATACACCACTTTCATTTACTGTGCCTGGAATACCGGGATATGCAAATGATTTTGGAGGTGGTGATTATCTACAGAGTATTACACTAAATCAAGGAAGTTATACGGTAGTCCTTCAGTGGGATGATTTCACATCAAATGATTTTCTTACCAATACAGACATGGATATTTACATAGCTGATGCCAGCGGAAGAAAGCTTTTCGGGTATAATAGTGATAATTTAAATAATCGCCCGATTGAAATACTTCCTTTTATTGTTACCGAAGATAATGTTGATGCCAATATCATTATCGCTATCGAAAGTGGCGAGACGAATGTGCATTTTAAATACGTTGTTTTTAGAGGAGACATGACTATAAATGATTACTATGATTCAAACGCTTCGACACTGGTAGGCCAGGCGAACGCAGAAGGTGCAATTTCAGTTGGAGCTCTGCTTTATACCAATACACCTGCTTTTGGCGCTGATATGGATACCGTTTCAGTTGCAAGCTTTTCCTCAAGAGGTGGAACTCCTGTAAATGGAAGTGTAAGAGAAAGGCCTGATTTTGTGGCCCCAAATGGTGTAAATACAACTGTTCAAATGGGTGGGCTTGATTATGAAGGAGATGGTTTTCCCAACTTTTTTGGTACTTCAGCCTCAGCACCACATGCAGCCGGAGTAGCTGCTTTGTTAATTGAAGCAAACAAAAAGTTTTATACAACCGAAGCAAATCCTAACCCTGTGTTCACTCCTGCACAAATCAGAGATACACTTAAAAGCACAGCCCTTGATTTCATGGATGGTGGTTTTGATTATTCATCCGGAAGCGGACTTATTCAGGCCGATCAGGCTTTGTTGTCTTTAATAAATCCCTCTCCGATTATAAGTTCCTTTGAATATGATACTACAAAAATTCCTGGTCTTGATACACTTATTATTTACATTGAAGGCCAATATTTAGCTGAAGGATCTGTAATTTATTTTAATGATACTGCTCGTACAACTGTGATGTCGGGAGGCCAGCTTGTTGCTACAATTTATCCATATACCAATAGATTTGCGCCTATTCAATTATACAACCCTCCATCAGCTCAGTCAAATGGAACTGACGGTGGGCTTTCCGACCCGGTTTATTTCTCTACAAAACCTACAATTGTTACTGTGATTAATCCGAAATTTAAACTTTATGGTGAAGTATTACCAGAATATACCGCTGAATACTTTTTTGAAACTCTTGAAGGAGGAATTGTTCCAATTGCAGAATCTGGGTTATCTGAAGAAATTATTTCCAGGGTGGAGAGCATAGAATTAGTTACAGTTGGAAATGCAAATTCATTAACAGATGTTGGAATTTGGAAAATAGTTCCGTCAGAAGATGACCCGTTAAATCCAATTAGTAATGTTGAACCCTCAACTGACCTCGATAATTATTTGCTTGAAAATTATGATTTTGCTTTTGAGACGGCTTTTCTGAATATAGATAAAATGAATCTCACAATTATTCCTCATGACACAACTTTTGTTTATGGTGAAGAAATAATTATTTCAAACTTTGATTATTTATATAATAATGTTCCAGGAAGTGAAGTTGAAATTGACCCGGCTGATGATGAGGCAATTCAAACTGCTATTCAACAAACACATGCTACTGCTTTGGTAAATGCGACTGCGTTAGTTAATGCAACAGCCCTGGTAAACGAAGCTGGGGAACCATTGTTGGATGCAACTGCACTTGTTAACAAAAATTTCATGGTTTCGGCAACAGCCTTGGTAAATGCAACTGCCCTTGTAAATGGAACAATGCTAGATCCTCAGGCTGTTTTGAATGCAACAGCCTTGGTAAATGCAACTGCCCTTGTAAACGCAACTGCATTAGTTAATGCTACAGCATTAGTAAATGCAACTGCCTTGGTAAATGATTATCCAGCTGAATCGCAAGCGACAGCTTTAGTGAATGCAACTGCCTTAGTAAATGCAACGGCTCTTGTCAATACCAGCATGATAAATGAAACCAGTAATAACGGAACAATTATGATTTTGAATGAGGCTGATATTCCTATCCTGGCTGAAGGCGGAACAGGGGATGTTGAGTTAAGTTCAATTAATTTGATAACGGGTAATAATGTAGGAGAGCATATTATTGTTCCGGGAACTTTCCTTTCAAATGACTTTGACATTTCAAACTTCAATGTTTCCTATGGTTTGGGAACTCTGACCATTACCCCGGCAACAGCAGAAATTGAATTGACTAATTTAATTCAAACATACGATGGCAATCCTAAAGAGGCTACTGTTACAACAGTTCCGGAAGGTATTCAGGTTGATGTAACATATAATGATTCTTCTGAACCACCAATTAATGCAGGAGAATATACCCTGAATGCCCTTGTTAATGATCCAAATTATATAGGGAGTGCTTCAGGAGTTTTTGTTATCAACCCGGCTCCTGTAACGATTTCAATCAATGACTTACTGTACACTTATGATGGCATGGCTAAACAGGCTTCAGTAACAACGGAGCCTGAAGGTGTTGATGTAAATATTACCTACGATGGATTGGATGTACTTCCTGTAAATGCAGGAGAATATGAGGTAAATGCTGTTGTTGCCAGCATAAATTATACGGGCAACGCCACTGAATATTTGACAATTAATCCTTACACAACAACAGTTAGTGCTGGTGTGTATGTCATCTTTAAGAACGATCCGCAACCTGCTTATACAGCAAGCTATGGTTCATTCGTAAATGGGGAAGATGAATCTGTTGTAACTTCGCTCACTTTTACAACAAGCCCTGTTTATAATGGAAATCCAGGGGTTTATGATCTCATCCCGGTTGCTGAGGCTGATAACTACATTTTTACACCAATTAATGGAACATTGTATGTTAATCCAAGTGGCCCGGGAACCAAGCACATCATTCCTAAACTTGACTGTGTTGAGGAGATTTCGCCTGATGAAAACGGATTTACTTATGTGGCTTATTTTAGCTATCAAAATAAGAACAATACTGACGTTTATATTTTAATTGGGCCTGATAATGAACTGTCCAGCGATAATGGAGATGATTCATTTAATGGAGAAAACCAGCCAGAAATATTTGTTTCGGGAGGTGGTTCTTTCAGCGTTCCGTTTGATGGTGTTGACTTGAACTGGAAAGTTGCAAGCTACAACCATAAAGGTCAAAAAACATCTTCATCAGTGAAGGCAAACTCATCTTCGGGCAATTGTAATAAAACGGCTGCAATTGATAATGAGCCTAAAGAAATTGTGGCATATCCGAACCCGGTTTCTGGAATACTTCATATTCAGTTAACTGAATCAGTAACAAGTGATAAAGTTTCGATATTTGATATGAAAGGAAACCTTTATCATTTAAATATCAATCAGGCTAATTCAGATCATTTGGAAATTGATTTTTCAAATCTTACAACTGGCTTGTATTTAATTAGGCTTAATATGGCAGATGAAGTTAAGGTTTTAAGGGTTATTAAAAAATAGCCCAAACATCTAATCAGCGAATGGTGAATTTTAATTCCTATTCGCTGATTTCTTTTAAGAAAAAGCATTGTTGAAAAAAAATAGTAGTTTTAAACCGAATTATAAGTTATTAGCATTCATGAACCAAATTGTAAAGCAAAGTCTTATTTTTATATTGCTTTTCCCCTTTTCACTTTTTTCACAAAATGCTGAACTGGATAGCTTGAGGTCAGCTATTGAGTTGTCTTCCGCAGACACATCAAAAGTGAATGCTTTATTACTGCTTTCCGGAAAATTATGCAGAGAATATCCTGACGAAGCTGTTGGTATTGCTACAGAAGCCAAAGATCTTGCTGAGAAACTCGATTTCCAGAAAGGAATTGCTTATTCATTAAAAGCTTTAGGTATGCCTTATTATTTCCAGGGAGACTATATTACTGTTTTGGTTTTCTGGAAACAGTCCTATGAGAAATTTGAAGCAATAGGAGATAAAAAAGGAATGGCAAATATGCTCAACAATATTGGTGCAATTTATTTCAATGGCGGCGATTACACCAATGCGGTTGATAATTATATAAAATCCCTGCGGGTTGGCGAGCAAATTAACGATACACTGCGTATAGCAACTGCACTCGTCAATATTGGTGCAGTATATTACAACAAACCGGCAACTCATTCAATGGCGCTTGAGTATTATAAAAGGGCGCTTCCTTTAAGCGAAGCATTAGGCGACAACGATGCTATTGGCACAACTGCAGTTAATATGGGTGAAATTTATTTTGCAAGAAATGATTTAGATTCTGCCCTTTTATTTTATGAACGTTCGCTGGAAGCATACCGAAAATCTGAAACAGGAAACATTCCATATACACTGAACAATATCGGTAAAGTGTACGCCACGAAAGGCAATATTAGAAATGCAATTGACTACCAGAATGAAGCTTATGAAATAGCCAAGGAAAGGCAAGCAAAACTTGAAATGGCGCAGTCCCTGATTGGCCTGGCGAATACTTATTCTTTGGCAAGAAACATTCCGGCATCAATAGATTATTTCAGAAAAGCAGAGCCAATAGCAGAAGAAATTCAGGCAAATGAAGAGTTGAGCAAGATTTATAAGGGCTTGACCCGGAATTATAAATCACTTTCAAATTACGAGCAAGCATTCAATTATCAATCAAAATATGAAACAATTCAGGTAAAGATTTATGATGCCGAAATGGAGAAAGGAATTACAACTGCTACCCTGAGTTATGATATTGAAAAAAAACAAGGCCAGATTGATCTGATGACCAAAGAAAAAGAACTTGTTGAACTAAATGTCAGGCAACAAAAGCTTATCCGTAATGCCTTAATTGTCTTCCTGGTATTGGTTCTTATTATTACTATTGGTGCCAT
The DNA here is from genome assembly GCA_036568185.1 of Bacteroidales bacterium. Taxonomy (GTDB): domain Bacteria; phylum Bacteroidota; class Bacteroidia; order Bacteroidales; family F082; genus DATCTB01. Next base: position 8,876 of record DATCTB010000454.1, read on the forward strand.
CAGGAATTATCTGAATAAAGTCAAGGTAAATAAAGTGCTGGATAAACAAAAAGCGGAAATTGAAGGATTGCTATTAAATATCTTACCTGAGAAAGTAGCCCACGAATTGCAAATGTTTGGCTACTCAACACCCCGGAATTATGAGCTGGTATCTGTACTATTTACTGACTTTAAAAGTTTTACAAGCATTTCTTCCGGCATGACCCCAAAGCAACTTGTTGAGGAACTCAATACTTTTTTCCAGGCATTTGATAATATTTGTGAAACATACAACCTCGAAAAAATCAAAACCATAGGCGATTCTTTTATGTGTGCAGGTGGAATTCCCAAGCCAAACACTACAAATCCGGTTGATGCTGTAAGAGCTGGATTGGAAATGCAAAAATTTGTTCACGAAACAAACGAACAAAGGAAAGCAGAGGGAAAAGTGCCCTGGGACTTACGAATAGGAATTAACACAGGCCCCGTGTTGGCAGGTGTTGTTGGTAAAAAGAAATACGCCTACGACATTTGGGGAAGTGCCGTAAATCTCGCCAGTCGTATGGAATCAAACGGTGAACCTGGAAAGGTAAATATTTCTGAAAACACCTATGAATTGGTGAAAGACAAGTTTGTTTGTCAGCATCGTGGGAAAATTTTAGCCAAGAATATTGGTGAAGTAGATATGTATTTTGTTTTGTCCGAAATTAAAATAGAAAACCCAATTTTAGAGTCTGTCGAAAGTGGATAATACTCACTAATAATAGATCTCATGAAATTGTCAAAGTCGAATAAATTAGAACTCCAGGACGGATCTCAGATTGCCGTTATTGGAGGAGGCCCGGCAGGTAGTTTCTTTGCTTACTTTGCCCTTGATTTTGCTAAAAGATTAGACATCGATATTCACATCGATATTTACAATGCAAAGGATTTTAGTTGTCGAGGCCCACTTGGCTGTAATCATTGCGGAGGAATCATTTCGGAATCATTAATTCAGCAACTTTCAACCGAAGGAATAGTTTTGCCATCAAGTGTTATACGTCGTGGAATCCAATCCTATGCTATGCACTTTGAGCAAGGATCTGCTCTTATTGATACACAATTTCATGAGCAACGAATTGTATCTATGTTCAGGGGCATCGGTCCGCTGGGTTCAGAGGATAATGAACAAAAAAGCTTCGACAATTATTTGCTTGATATGAGCGAAAAAAGCGGAGCTTCTATTTATCTGGATAAAGTCATCGACATGGAAAGGCATAAAGATGGCATCGTGGTGAAAACAAAAGGGTCCATCGAAAAAAAATACGATTTGGTTATTGGTGCGGTCGGGCTCGATAAGAAAGCTTTTCAATTATTTAAAAAAATTAATCCTGCCTTTGTTGAACCCAAGACTACCAAAACTTATATTGCTGAATTCAAACTGGATCATGAAAAAATAAATGAATATTTTGGCAATTCGATGCATGTTTTCTTGCTAAACCAAGCTAATATTAAATTTGGCGCACTTATCCCGAAAGGCCATTTTGTAACTTTGGTTTTGTTAGGCAATAACATCGATAAAAAAGTTGTTTCTTCTTTTTTGGAATCAAAAACTGTTGGAAAATGCTTTCCTCCTGGTGTTGATATCAACAGTATCATGCCTTGTCAATGTTATCCTTCAATAAATATAAAAGGTGCAAAATCTGCTTTTGCCGACAGGGTGCTGTTAATCGGCGATTCTGCTTCTTCCAAGTTGTATAAAAATGGAATCGGGGCGGCCTATGTTGCAGCAAAGGCAGCAGCCAGGACAGTTATCTTTAATGGCATTTCTGAAAAAGAAATAAAAAGACATTACTTACCAACATGCGTCGAACTAGATCGTGATAATTTAATAGGGAAGTTGATTTTTATTGTCACCACAGTTATACAAAGGTCAGGAATTTTAAAGAGGGGTGTCCTCCGCATGGTTATAAAAGAACAGCAGAAAGACGAAAGCAAAAGAATAATGAGTTCTGTACTTTGGAATACTTTTACAGGTAGTGCTCCGTATTCCGGAATTTTAAAACAAACACTGATGCCGGCTTTTATTGCGAATCTGATAAAGCATTCAGTTATCGGCATCTTTCAAAAAAATATTAGCTATGAAATTAGGAACTAATTCAATCGGAACTGTCTATTTCGATGGTCAGGACATTATTAAGCAAGGCACAATTGGTAATTGCCTGTATGTAATTCAAAAAGGCAAAGTTGCAGTAATCAAAGAGTCATCTGGCAAAGAAATTAAGGTGGCTGAATTAAATGAAAAAGATTTTTTTGGGGAAATGGGTTTATTTGAAAAAGACGTGCGTTCATGCACTATCCGCTCGGTAGGGCAAAGCACAATTTTGACTATTGACAAAAGAAGTTTTTACAAAATCATTCAAAACGATCCTTCAATTGCCTTTAATTTATTGGAAAAAATGTCGCAGCGTTTGAGAAAAACAACAGAGGATTTAAATTTTGGCTCTTTAAATTCCTGATTTACCAAAAGAGAAAGTATTGCAAAAACAAATAACAGATAAAATGCTTGATGATGCCCGCAATTATGTTTTTAACATAATGAATGGCAAGCCCTTTGTCGATTTGTTCTATCACTCCATTCACCATACAAAAGATGTGATGAGAAATGTAGAAGTGATTGGTACTTATTTAGGGTTAAATCATGACGATTTAAATATCCTGAAGATGAGCGCCTTGTTCCACGATCTCGGATTTCTTGATATTTGTGACGGACATGAAGAAAAAAGCGTGGAATACGCTGAAGAATATCTCTTGAAGGAAAACCTGGATGAATCAATTATTAAAAAGATAACTGATGCCATTAAAGCAACAAAAGTTCCACAATCGCCAAATGATTTTCTATCGAAAATACTTTGCGATGCTGATCTGATGAATCTCTCTTCTGAAGAAAAATATATGGATGACATTGAACGCCTGCGCAAGGAATGGATTTTTTGTGGAAAAGAAAAGCATTCCAAAGAAGTATTTTATCAAATCTCCCTGGACTTTTTAAAATCGCATCATTTTCATACTGAATATGGCTTAAAAATTCTAAAGCCTAAAAAAGATAGAACTGTGAAAATCTTGCTTAAAAAATTGTAATTAGATTATTATATAATTAGGTCAGAAGCCTAACTGTTCTATTTTATGAATAGAAAAATCGAGCATAACAATAGCCCCAAATTTTCTGAACGGAAATACACTAAAAGCAATAGCATTCTGTCAGATATAAGATATTTTTTTATTCAAAAATCTGAAATTGATACATTGGTTAAATTTCAGCCTGAAAACGGACGCCAACAATACAACCAGCTTATTTTTGACAGGATTGGACTTGAAGTTGATAAATTTAAAATGCTCAATATTCACCAAATTGCCATCGATGTTCCGGTTGATTTTTTATTTGGCGAACTGATGAAATGGAATAGCGATTCTTGCTGGTGGCCCAACCACATTGCTAAAGTCCATGCGCTTGACGATAGGCTATCGCGAATCAACGTTTTTCTTTTTGGTAAAATTAACTTTAGTTTTAAAAAACAAAAAAAATCACCAGAATTTCACCTGTTAAGGCTGTTTAATTTTAAACTTATAAAAAAGGAAAATAATTCTTCACCTGAAAACAAAAATGCCCACTACCTTCTATACGAATGCAGTGGTGGATATCCCATCGGTGTTTTTTCCCTTTTCATGCGCGATTCAATTCCTGAAAATAATGAAACCTGCAAATCGCAATTATTCATGATGGTAAGCTTTAATTTTTATGGAATTAAATCACTTTCCAGAATTAAAATGATTACTAAAACATGGGAAGCAATTCATAATCGAGTTACTTCAAATTCATTAAACAGAATTAAAAATTACTGTGAAATGAACTTTCAAAACCAAGTTTCTACTTGAAAATAGCTTTTATGGAGTATGCTTTATCCCTCTGAAAAATTCAATTATTGATTATTTAAATATTATATAAATTTGAGTTAGGGTGTAAATTAATTAACCATCAATAATATACCTCCAAATACTTTGGCTACATTTGCGCCAATTTTAATTTCCTAAAAATCTAAGCAGTATGTTTATTTTAATGTTAGTTGTATTCATTCTCGGGTACACAATGATTGCATTAGAGCACCCAATCAATATTGATAAGGCTGCTTCTGCATTGCTTACAGGCACCATTCTATGGGCAATTTATGCATTAAGCGCCTCAGGTATCCTTGAGCTTGGGTTAAGCCCCGCCTGGGAAGCCTTGCAAGTGCGAGCGGAGGATGTAATTAATTTTATTTTACCGGGAGTTGATAACTTTCACTTCAATAAATACTGGAAACCCGATGTAGAAGTAGCTGGTGATGTTCATCATTTTATCGTGCATGATCTCGATCATCATTTGGTTGATATTGCTAAAATTCTATTCTTCCTTTTGGGCGCAATGACCATTGTTGAAACTGTGGATAAACACCAGGGTTTTGTTTTAATAACCGATAGAATTACCACTACCAATAAAGTAAAACTATTGTGGATACTCAGTGTTCTTACATTCTTTATGTCAGCAGCACTTGATAACCTGACCACCACTATTGTAATGGTTGCCTTGCTCAGAAAGCTAATAGACGACCAGAAAACAAGGTGGTTTTTCGCCAGTATGGTTGTCCTGGCAGCTAATGCAGGCGGGGCTTGGTCTCCTATTGGTGATGTTACAACCATCATGCTGTGGATTGGTGGACAGGTAACTACCGTGAATATTATTTCTTGGGTAATTTTGCCAAGTTTGGCTGCAATGATAGTCCCATTAATTGTTGTAAGCTTATATATGAAGGGAAATGTAGAAAGGCCAGTTTTTGAATTTGAAGAAACAGAGGAGTTTACTACCCAATTCGAACGTAAACTGATATTATTTATGGGGGTCGGTGCTTTGTTGTTTGTGCCAATCTTTAAAACCTATACTCACCTTCCACCATACCTGGGAATGTTATTCGGGTTGGGAGTAATTTGGGCTACTACTGAATTAATGCACCGCAACAAACCATTAATTGATAGAAGAAAACTTACTGTGGTCGGTATTTTGCGAAGCGTAGACGTCCCTACAATTTTCTTTTTCCTTGGAATATTAACTGCGGTTGCTGCTTTGCAATCAGCCGGACACCTGGACGTGCTTGCACAATATCTTGATGAGAAATTGCATAATATTTATGCCATAAATATAATCATCGGGGTTTTGTCATCAATTGTAGATAATGTGCCATTAGTGGCCGGTGCTATGGGAATGTACCCTATCTCTGATGTCAGCGAAATAGCAGCAAATCCTTATATGGCTTATTTTGTTGTTGATGGTCATTTCTGGCAGTTCCTGGCTTATTGTGCAGGTGTTGGTGGAAGTATCCTCATTATCGGTTCTGCAGCAGGAGTTGCTGCAATGGGTTTGGAAAAAATTGATTTTATCTGGTATCTTAAAAAGATCAGTATCCTTGCCATCATTGGATATTTGGCCGGAGCTGCAGTTTATATACTCCAGATTCAATTGTTTGGATAAGATTTTATAAAGACCAGCATTTTCTGCCCCGACTATTTTTTAGCCGGGGTTTTTTTATAAAATAAAATACCGTCATATATTAAAACTTGTTTCTTCCTGGAAAAGTTGACAGTTTTTTAATAGCAAGGCACCTGGAAAATAGCTTTTAGGTTTAAAAAATATAAGCAACCTACATGGAATATACTTTTTAAACTAAAAACAATCAAGCAATATGCTTTACTTATACTTTTTAAGTGTAAAACACTCAAGAAAATTAATTGGAAGATACATTTTTACCTAAAAATATTCAATCAAAGCAACAGGAAGATGCGTTTTAAGGTAAAAACATATATTCCTACTATGGAGAACGAATAAACAAGTCTTTAAAAGTATATTCCTACTAAAATGAACGTTTCAAATTAAGTTTTGCCGGTAAAAACTTCGAAACTGAAGTAGCTCCTTATAATATTATATTAAAAAATATAAGTGGTTAAGTGCAAATGACAGCCTTACACATGCCCCGAGATAGTGTTTTATGGATAA
>DATCTB010000455.1:0-2692 GCA_036568185.1 Bacteroidales bacterium
CCTTGCTGTAAGTTTCGAAAAACTGTCCGCGGCTGTCCCCAAAAACAGCAGGTTTTATCAATAAAAGGCCAGGTATTTTAGTTTTAAGAAGTTCCATATTTACTCAAAAAATTGACCCGTAAAAGTAGTAAAAACTTGGGCTCCTTTTGAGAAATTTCGGATTTCGGATTTAAGATTCCGGATTTTTCCAAAAAAGGGAAATAGGTATATAAGGTTTATAGGGGAAATAAAAGTTAACCTTCAAAAGCCAGCCCACTTGCGAGCCGAGGAAATAGGCGCGGCAATGCAATCTCCTGAAAGAAAGTAGTTCGTATCTTCGCAAAAAGTAAATTCCAAAAATGCGCAACACTACCAAACTGAAAATCCTGCTTCAAAAATATACTGTCACCATCGACCGGGATGAAGATGAAATATTTGTATTGCTGCTTACCGATAAAAACACCGGTAAAATGCAGGAGTTTGATGGGAAATCATACAGTGCAGTAATTCAGAAAGCCTACAGTTATTTGCTCAAAGTATTGAAAACCCCTTTGGAACTTGAATGAAAATTAGTACATTTTCAATGAAAAAATATTTTATCCTAAGCCTGCTGTTATTTGTATCACTTCAATACACGCACAGCCAAACCATTGATTTCATGACCTATAATATCAAGTATGACAACCCCAATGATGGGGAAAACAGTTGGGATAAGCGGACAACTGAAATGGAGGGTTTGCTGCAAAAATACCATCCCCAGGTGATTGGGACACAAGAAGGTTTGTACCACCAACTCGAATATTTGGATAGCAACCTGGTAAATTATACTTATTTCGGAGTTGGGAGGACGGACGGGAAAATGAATGGAGAATACACAGCCATTTTTTATGATTCCACTTTGTTGTCTGTAATAATTGAAAAAACATTCTGGCTTTCAGAAAGTGGCGACACCGGCTCAGTTGGATGGGATGCTGCCTTGGAGCGTATCTGCACTTTTGGCTTGTTTGAAATGAAAAAATCTAAACAAAAGTTTTGGGTGTTCAATGCACATTTCGACCATGTGGGAGAGACTGCCAGGACTATGTCAGCCGAATTAATCTTGAAAAAAATAAAAGAGGTTAATTCTGAAAATTTTCCGGTAATCATGATGGGTGATTTAAACAGTGAGCCTGGCAGCCAGGCTATTCAATTAATTAACAGCCAACTTCAGGATGGTAGGTCAATTTCTGAGGAAACTCCAACCGGGCCCTTTGGAACTTTCAATGATTTTAAAACGGAAGTAACGGAAGAAAAAAGGATAGACTACATTTTTGTTTCAGGATTTAAAGTGGTTTCGTACAAACACATTGACGACAGAAAAAAGAATGGTTTACAGGTTTCTGACCATTATCCTGTGCTGATGAAGGCGGAGTTTAAACCATAGAACAAGTTTTTTGGGGAAATCAAAAAAAACCCGTCCAAAAGACGGGTTTCGTTTTCAAATTATTTCTCCCGAAAGCTTTCGGGATTCAAATTTTCAAATTCTACAGATGTATCACCTCCCCATAAGCATCAGCAACTGCTTCCATAATAGCCTCTGACATGGTTGGGTGCGGGTGTATCGTTTTGATTATTTCATGGCCGGTAGTTTCCAGTTTGCGTGCGGCAACCACTTCAGCTATCATTTCGGTAACATTTTCGCCAATCATGTGGCAGCCGAGCCATTCGCCATATTTGGCATCAAAAATCACTTTTACAAAACCATCTTTTTTACCGGCGGCGCTGGCTTTTCCAGATGCTGAAAATGGGAATTTACCCACTTTAATTTCATAACCAGCTTCTTTTGCCTGTTTTTCGGTAAAACCAACAGAAGCAATTTCAGGGTTGGTATATGTACAACCAGGAATATTATTGTAATCAATTGGTTCAACATCCATTCCTGCAATTTTTTCAACGCAGGTAATTCCTTCATGTGACGCAACGTGGGCTAAGGCTGGTCCATGAACGATGTCGCCAATGGCATAATATCCGTCAACATTTGTTTTATAGAATTCATCAACCAGCACTTTTCCTTTGTCAGTTTTTATACCAACTTCTTCCAGTCCGATACCTTCCAGGTTGGTTGTAATTCCTACAGCTGAAAGTACGATATCAGCTTCAACCACTTCTTCACCCTTTTTGGTTTTGATGGTCACTTTGCAAGTTTTACCTTTTGTATCTACTTTTTCGACAGTAGATTCAAGCATGATTGTCATCTTTTCTTTTTTGAAAGAACGTGCCAATTGTTTTGAAATATCTTCATCTTCAACGGGAACCACATTGGGCAGGAACTCAACCAAAGTTACTTCAACTCCCAAACTGTTAAAGAAATAAGCAAACTCAGAGCCAATAGCTCCTGAGCCCACTACCACCATCGATTTTGGCAATTTTTCCAAAACCATTGCTTCGCGGTAGCCAATAATTTTCTTGCCGTCCTGTTTTAGATTTGGCAGCTCGCGTGAACGGGCTCCGGTGGCAATGATGATATGATCGGCGCTATATTCGGTAACTTTTTTATCGCTGCCGGTAACATCAATTTTCTTACCGGGTTTCACTTTTCCAAAACCATTGCTTCGCGGTAGCCAATTATTTTTTTGCCGTCCTGTTTCAGGTTTGGCAGCTCGCGCGAACGGGCGCCGGTGGCAATGATAATATGGTCGGCGCTGTATTCAGTCACTTTTTTATCGCTTCCGGT
>DATCTB010000456.1:0-3875 GCA_036568185.1 Bacteroidales bacterium
TGATCTCTGCCATGCGGGTCCTGTAATATGTTGTTGATTTTTTTCATCAGTCGTGTCTTGCGCCTTTGAGAATTCTGAAAATATGTAGCACCGAAGGAAAAATAGCGTCCATAGATTCTTTGGCCCCATTTGTGGAGCCGGGCAGTCCTAAAACCAGGGTGTTTTTTAGAGTACCCGCAATACTTCTGGAAAGCATGGAAAAAGGGGTTCTATCCTGACCGTAATTGCGAATAGCCTCTTCAATTCCGGGAATGCGTCTGTCCAGTAGGGGGTCGAGAGCTTCCGGGGTCACATCACGTTTTGAAAGGCCTGTTCCGCCTGTATAGATTATTAGATCAACGCCCTCTTGTTGAAATGCCTTAGCTTTTTTCTGAATAATTTCCTTTTCGTCAGGAATGATAATATACTCGCTGATCTTGACATTACAGGCTTCTAATTTTTTGATGATGGCCTTACCCGCTCGGTCTTCTTTTTGTCCCGCCGAGATAGTGTCTGAGCAAACGATCACTGCGGCTGTAAGATCTTTTCTGAAGCGGTCTGTAAAATCTGATTTTCCACCCTTTTTATTCAGTAGTTTTATTTGATGAATTTCAATGCCTTTATCAATGGGCTTCAGCATATCATACATATTTAAAGCCACCACACTGGCGCCGTGCATTGCCTCCACTTCCACACCTGTTTTATAGATGGTTTTTACCGTGAACAAAACGGTAATCTCCAGGCCGTTTATTTCATACTCAACACCTGTAAACTCAATAGGCAGCGGATGACAGTCCGGGAGGATATCCGGAGTTCGCTTAACGCCAAGTAATCCTGCGGCTTTACTCATTGCGAAAACATTTCCTTTGGGAACTGTGTCATTTTTAATAGCGGCAATAGTTTCCTGTTTGCTCACCTTTACAACAGCTTGTGCAAGCGCAGTTCTTAAGGTGGTACTCTTATGTGTGATATCAACCATTTCTTAACTATTTACTTTCCATTGATGGGTACTGTCTTCAAAGATCTCCTTGCCAAAAACAGGTGCCTTCGCTTTAATTGCTTCTACAACAAATTCCAGGGCTTCAAAAACATTTTTTCGCCTGGGGGAGGAGACAAATACAAACAAGCAGATCTCCCCTGAATTTACCATTCCCAGGCTATGATAAATGTGCATGCAGGTGAGCTCAAACTTTTCAAATGCTGCTTCCCGTATCTCATGAAATTTTGTGTTAGCCATTTCCTCATAAGCTGAATAATCAATGGCTTTCACAGCCTTACCGTCAACAACATCGGCTCTTACCTGGCCCAGGAAAATATTATGAGCACCAATACTGGTTTTACTTTGATGGTTAGCTATTGACTGGGCAATAAATTTAGATGAAATTGCGCCCTGAACAAAAACGTTCTTATGTGCTTTAGTATTCATTTTCTGTCTGTTTATGTAATTCTTTTAGAATCCTGTTGATTTCTGAAGCACCTTCCCTGATGCTAAAACAAGCGCCAAGATTATGTTCCTGTAACATGGAAACTGCTTGTTTGCTTCTAATTGCGTGCTGACAGAAAATAGCTTTTGTCCTGTGCTTATTTATCTTGTCAAGCTCATTTTTTAATTGGTTCAAAGGAATTTGAATGGTGTTGATTGCCTCCACCTTTGGCTGTTCGTGTAATTCCCTTACATCAATAAATTGAATGTCCCGGTTTTTAAAAACTTCTTTTATGGAGATTTCCGAAATTTCAGTTTCACAATTTGAGGATAATTCTTGCTGAAGAAAGTCCTCTCTGTTCAGTTTAATTTTCTGAACTTCAAGATCTTTCTTTTTCACCCTTAATGCTGTTGATTGAGCTGTAAGCGCGTCATAACAAAGCAATTTTCCCGAAAGCACTTTACCTATACCCAGGATGATTTTAAGCACTTCATTCGCTTGCATGCTTCCAATAATACCCGGCAAAACCCCTAAAACACCAACCTCTGAACAATTAGAGGAAGTATCTTTTCCCGGATAGTGGGGAAAGGCGCATCTGTAGGTGGGGCCATTTTCAAAATTGAAAACCGAAACCTGCCCCTGGAACTTATAAATGGCACCAAACACCAATGGCTTATTTGTTAGGACACAGGTATCATTTATGAGATACCTTGTTTTAAAATTGTCGGTGGTGTCAACAACTATATCATATTGTTCAAATAACTCCGGCGCATTCTGAAAATCTAATTTGTGAGGATAAGCCTTTATTACGATGGTATGGTTAAGATCTTCCAGTCTGTTTTTTGCCGCGATGGCTTTGTTTTGTCCTAAAGAGGAGGAACCAAAAAGTATCTGGCGTTGAAGATTTGAAGTTTCAACCGTGTCAAAGTCAATAATGCCAATGGTTCCAATTCCGGCGGCTGCCAGATATTGCAGCACAGGACAGCCTAATCCGCCGGCACCAACCACCAAAACTTTGGCTTCGGAAAGTTTCTGCTGACCATTTTGGCCAATTTCTGAAAGAATAATATGTCTGTTATATCGGTCCATTTTTTATCCACCTGCAAAAGGAGGCAGTAAAACTATTTCGTTATTGGTCAGTCTTTCTTCGGAAGAAACCAGTTCCTGATTTTGAGCCACCTGAAAATTTTTATTCTTCAGGCCGGTATGTTTCGAATACAGGATTTCAAGCAATTCCGAAATATGACTGCCCGAAAAGTCAAGCTGTTCTTCTTCACACTTTGTCACTTCGGCAAGCATTCCGAAATATCTAATCTTTAGCTGTTTCATATCCTATGGACTTTAATTCTTCCGGAGTATTAATATTTGTAGTGAAAACATCTTTTTCTGGGTTCAGAAGAACATTTTTCACCTTACACCAGTCCAGGGCTACGTGCAAACGACGCTCATTCTTCTGCAAAAGCCGGTAAAACAAATTTTCACAGCGCTTGTGGTATAATGCTATCAGAGGCATTTGTTTGCCGTTGCTCACTATTTGAACAACATCTGTTTGAGGATCCTGAACTTTAATAAGTTCTTCTAAAATTTCAGTTTTGATCAAGGGAATATCACAACTCAGTATCAAATTATAACTGGTTTCTGAATAGTGCAGCCCTGTATAAATACCGGCCAGGGGACCGGCGTCTTTAATTAGATCTTCCACCCGCTGTTTTTCAAAAATGTCATATTCAGGATTGTTTGCCACCAGCAGGCTTTTAGAGACCAAAGGTTCAATAGCTGATAGACTGCGGAGCACGAAAGCTTTTCCTTCCAGGTCCAAAAGACCTTTATCCCTTCCCATCCGGGAGCTTTTTCCCCCGGCAAGTACAATTCCCGTTATGTCTTTTCTGTTAATCATAGGTTAAGTCAAAAACAGTTTAACGCTGGCAAGTGCCAGCACTACAATCAAAATATAGCGCAGCCCATTATTATTTAATTTTTTGCTTCCCAGGTAAGCTCCCAAAAAACCACCTATAAGTGCTATGGCAACTAACAAAAGGGAATTCATACTTAGATCGATACCAGTACTCCATTGTCCAACCAATCCTGAAGCTGAATTCACCCAGATGAACAAGGCTGAAACTGCAGCCGCTTCTTTCATTTTCCCCCAATGCAGGAGTAGTATAACCGGGGTTAAAATAATGCCGCCCCCAATACCTATAAGGTCTGAGAAGAAGCCAATTATTCCACCAACAATCAGCCCCTGCCAAAGTTTTACTTTTTTGGGGGTCTCACTTTCTTTCCCAAAAATGTTCAGCATTTTCAGAATAGCGAAGATGAGTAAAACGGCTAATATTTTCTTGTATATGGAAGGGTCTATTTCTATAGTGCCTCCCAAAAAAGCGAAAGGAATGGAGGAGATCGCAAAGGGTATAAAAAGATGTTTGTTGAAATAGCCTTCTTTATAGTAATAGTAAAATGCGATACCAGCCA
>DATCTB010000457.1:0-4182 GCA_036568185.1 Bacteroidales bacterium
GATGCAAATATAAATATATAATTTTCATAAGCAAATAAAATCCTAATTTTGTCAATCAATTTTTTGATGCATGTACAGGGAGATTTCCAAAGCCAATTCCAAAGATTTTATTGTTGTAGTCAAGTCGAGGGTGAATAACCTAAAGAATTTGAGCGTAGCTTTTCCTCGAAAAAAACTGGTTGTAATCACCGGGTTATCAGGTTCCGGCAAGTCGTCGTTGGCTTTCGACACCTTGTACGCTGATGGGCAAAGGCGTTATGTGGAAAGCCTGAGTTCTTATGCCAGGCAGTTTTTGGGAAGAATGGATAAGCCTGATGTCGACGCTATTCATGGCATTTCGCCTGCCATTGCGATTGAGCAAAAAGTAAAAACACGCAACCCGCGCTCTACTGTCGGAACTTCGACGGAGATTTATGAATACATCAAATTGTTATTTGCTAGAATAGGCATTACTTATTCACCTGTATCAGGCAGAATGGTGCAAAGGCACACAGTTACTGATATAGCCGACCATTTGCTTTCACTTCCTGAAGAATCTATTGTGATGATTTTGTCGCCTTTATTGGTAAGCAAAGGAAGAAAACTGGAACAACAGCTTCAAGTGCTGATGCAGCAAGGTTTTAGCCGGGTTCTGTATAAAAATGAAATTTTAAGAATTGAAGAAATCATTGAAGCTGCCGCGAAAATTAAAAAATCGGAAGAGGTTTTGTTGGTGATTGACAGGATAAAAATTGAGCATGATGACCACGATTTGAATTCGCGCATAGCTGATTCTGCGCAAACGGCTTTGTATGAAGGTGATGGCACTTGCCTGGTTCAGTATGAATTAAATGGTGAAACAAAACTTGAAAATTATTCCAATAAGTTTGAGCTTGACGGAATGACCTTTGAAGAACCTTCCGTCAATATGTTCACCTTCAATAACCCTTATGGCGCCTGCAAATCCTGCGAAGGCTTCGGTAGTGTGATTGGCATTGATGAAGACTTGGTTATCCCAAATAAAAGCCTTTCAATTTATGAAGATGCCGTTGCCTGCTGGAAGGGCGAGAAAATGAGCGAATGGAAGGAGCAATTGATTGCCAATGCCTACCGTTTTGATTTTCCTGTCCACAAACCTTATTACCAGCTTACTGACGAGCAAAAAGAATTGTTGTGGTCTGGTAACCAATATTTTGAAGGAATACATGCATTTTTCAAGTTTGTTGAAGAACAGACGTACAAAATTCAGTACCGGGTAATGCTTTCGAGGTACCGCGGAAAAACTATTTGTCCGGAATGTAAGGGTACTCGGCTGAGAAGCGATGCCAATTATGTACAAGTGGACGGCAAAACTATTTTTGAAATCGTGCAAATGCAGCTAAATACTGCAATCGCTTATTTTGAAAATATAAAACTGGACGAACACGATAAAAAAATTGCAGACCGTTTATTGACGGAAATTAAAAACAGAATCAGGTTTTTGAACGAAGTAGGGCTGGGTTACCTCACCATGAACCGGCTTTCCAATTCCCTTTCAGGTGGCGAATCACAGCGTATTAACCTGGCAACTTCGCTCGGAAGCAGCCTGGTTGGCTCCATGTATATCCTCGATGAACCCAGCATTGGGCTTCATCCCCGCGACACAAACCAGTTGATTGGTGTGCTAAAACGCCTTCGCGACCTGGGAAATACAGTGATTGTGGTTGAACATGACGAAGAAATTATTCAGCATGCTGACGAGATTATCGACATCGGCCCCGATGCCGGAGAGCATGGCGGAGAACTAGTTTTCCAGGGGACAATTGCTGATTTGCAAAACGATGACAAAAGCTATACAGCACTTTACCTAACGGGAAGAAAAGAAATTAAAGTACCCGAAAAAAGACGGAAATGGAAGAATTTTCTTGAAATAAAAAGTGCAACAGAACACAACCTGAAGAATTTCGATGTAAAAATTCCGCTGAATATTTTGACCGTAATAACTGGCGTAAGTGGCTCCGGAAAATCAACGCTGGTGCGGGATATTTTATTCCCGGCACTTAAAAAACGCTTTGGCGGTTACGCAGATAAAACCGGGCGTTTTGGAATCCTGGAAGGCGATATCGAAAGGCTTACAGCGGTTGAATATGTTGACCAAAACCCCATCGGGCGCTCTTCACGCTCCAACCCGGCAACTTATTTAAAAGCCTACGACGACATCAGGCAATTGTATGCTGAGCAATCGCTGGCTTCCATGCGAGGATACAAACCCGGGTATTTTTCGTTCAATATTCCTGGTGGGCGCTGTGAACAGTGCGAAGGCGAAGGGCAAATAAAGGTGGAAATGCAGTTTATGGCAGACATTTACCTCACTTGCGAAGCCTGTAACGGTAAGCGTTTTAAAGAAGAAGTGCTGGAAGTGAAATACAGAAATATGTCGATTACTGACATTTTGGAAATGACTGTTTCCCAGTCGATGGAATTTTTTGGAAGCGCACCAAAAATTAGTTCTTTGGAAAAAAGAATTGTCGACAAAATTCAGCCACTGGAAGAAGTTGGCTTGGGCTATCTTCGCCTTGGGCAACCTTCCAATACTTTGAGCGGTGGCGAGGCACAACGCATAAAACTTGCTTTCTTCCTTTCAAAAGGCGCTGGCGACCAGCCAACTATGTTTATTTTTGATGAACCTACAACTGGTTTGCATATCCACGATATCAGCAAATTGTTGCATGCTTTCAATGCATTAATTGAAAAAGGGCACAGCATTTTGGTGATTGAACATAATGCCGAAATAATTAAATGCGCGGATTGGATAATCGACCTTGGCCCCGAAGGTGGCGATGGCGGCGGAAACATTGTGTTTGAAGGAAAACCTGAAGATTTGGTGAATTGCAAAGAATCGTTTACAGGGTTTTACCTGAAAGATAAATTGAAAGCGAAAGCCTGATTTTTTTATAAAATGAAAATCGAATTCATCCTGTTTGATACAATTGGAACTTGTGTTCAAGAAAATTCCAAAAGCGGCTCAATAATCATCGATTGCTTCACACAAGCATTTGAAAAAAAGAAAATTGGATTAACTTACCAGGAAGTAAACCAAATCAGGGGAAAGAGTAAAATCGAGGCAATTGAAGAATTACTTTTATTAAAAAACCAGCCTTTAGTGCTAACTCAAGAAATTTATTCAAATTTTATTTCTCTTTTAAAAAAACAAATTTCAGATTTTTCAGAACAAGACGGTGCCAGTGAATTGTTTTATTTTTTGAAAGGAAAAAATATTAAAATCGGGCTTGGAAGCGGTTTGCCGGAAGAAATTATGCTGACACTACTTAAAAACCTGAATTGGGAAGAAATGTTTGATTATATTGGTAGTTCCGAAAAGCTAGGAAAAGGTAGGCCTGACCCTGTAATGATTTATGATGTAATGAAAAAACTCAAAATAATTAATCCAAAAAACATTTTGAAAGTTGGGGATACCGTTGCAGATATTGAAGAAGGGAAAAACGCTGGCGTACATACAGCCGCTGTTTTAACGGGAACCCAGGAAATTCAGAAAATTCAAGACGCAAATCCTGATTTTATTTTTGAAAATATCTTAGGTATAAAAACTATCATTTAAGCTGCTTTTCAGCAAAGCATATCAATCACTTCCCTTACCGATTGCCTCTCCCTGATTCTAATCCACAGCAGTGCCAGGCTTATTCTCCAGCTAGGGCTTGCTAACAAGTGCGACATTTTTTCAACTTTTGCATCAATTTCATCAATTTTTTCGTTCCACTTCCCTTCTGGTGTTTTCCAAACCTCTTCAGCTACTTTCCAGGCCGCTCCCCGGGCGATTTTCATCCCAAAACCGGAAAGTTTTTCATCAGTACTTCCTGCCATTTGATCTAAATATTTTAAGGCTGGCCATACTTCTGCCAAATCATCTTGCACTTCATTTATCATAGAAATAAGCAAATCATTGATTTTGTTGAAATCTTCTTGAATATCTTCCAGGTTTTTGCCTTTCATGGTTTCTGCGGCAGCAATTCCCAAATCGAGGCTAATATGGGCGTTCATTCCAAGAAGCAAATGCTGCAAAACAATTGGGCGCCAGGTAAAACATTGGCCGAAAGCAAGTTTCCATGATTTTGTTACCTGGCCTTTATTTATATTCATATCATAAGCTTCCAAATACCGGTTTGCAAAATTCACATCCAAAACCTCCATTCTTGCACTATCCCT
>DATCTB010000458.1:0-3848 GCA_036568185.1 Bacteroidales bacterium
GCTAATTTTGAAAAATATATTTTAGGTACAAAAAAAATTGCCCGGCTTCAGGATGGCGATAAGGTTTTAATACTCGAATCCTGCTCACACCACATCAGTTGCGATGATATCGGCAGGCATAAATTACCCAAATGGATGGAGGAGTTTACCGGGAAAAAACTGCATTTTGAAGTTGTGCCAGGTATGGAAAAAACACCGGAGAATATTGCAGAATATGCCTTGGTTGTTCAGTGCGGCGGCTGTGTAGTAACTCAAAAACAATTGCAAAACCGACTTAAACCTGCAATTGATAATGATGTTGCAGTCACGAATTATGGAATGGCTATCGCTTTTATGAATGGAATTTTCGAACGGGCAATTGCGCCTTTCAATAAAACAGAAGAATTAATTCATCAATAAAAACTTTGCACACTCTGCGTCAACTCCGCGTTCTCTGCGTTTACAAAAATGAATAAAATTAAATCCATACTTGCCGAAGAACGCTTCAACCAGGAAACTTTGGTTGAACTTTTAGGAGCCAATCAGGAGGAAAGCGCTTTAATTTTTAATAAATCTGCTGAAATAAAAGCAAAATATATCGGTAACAAAGTCCACCTGCGCGGCTTGATTGAACTCTCCAATATCTGTTTGAAAAACTGCTATTACTGTGGCATTCGGCGCGGAAACAAGCAAACTGAAAGATATGCTATCAGCGATGAAGAAGTTGAACAAGCCATCCGTTTTGCAATTGAAAAAAACCTAGGTTCAATTGTGATTCAGTCGGGCGAATTAATTAGCGGACAATTTATCAGCAGGGTTGAAAATATTCTTCAAAAATCAAAAGAACTTAGCGGTGGCAAACTGGGCATAACCCTTTCATGTGGCGAACAGAAAGCTGAAACTTACCAACGCTGGTTCAATGCCGGAGCCCACCGTTACTTGCTTCGCATCGAAAGTTCCAACCGCGATTTATATTACAAAATCCATCCAAACGATGCAGCTCATGATTTCGATAAAAGATTATTGGCATTGCAAAACTTGCAGAAAGTTGGCTTCCAGACCGGAACTGGCGTCATGATTGGATTGCCATTCCAAACCCTTGAAAACCTTGCCGGCGACCTGCTTTTTATGCGCGACATGGACATTGACATGTGCGGGATGGGCCCCTACGTTGAGCATGAACAAACACCACTTTTTCAATATAAAAATATTTTATTGCCTAAAAATGAGCGGGTAGAACTGAGCCTGAAAATGATTGCCCTGCTCCGCATCATGATGAAAAATATCAATATTGCTTCAACCACTGCGCTGCAATCATTGGCTGTGGACGGGCGTGAAAGGGCATTGAAAGCCGGAGCCAACATCATGATGCCCAACATAACGCCCGGAATTTACCGCAACAAATATGCGTTGTACGAAAACAAGCCCGGCACCAGCGAAGAAGCCGAAGACAGCCGCATCAACCTTGAACAATTGGCAGAACGGGCAGGCTGCCAGGTTAGTTATGGAGATTGGGGCGATTCGAGGCATTTTGCTGAAAAAATAGACTAATCATTCCTCGATTTTCCGTACTTTTGGGCTTCAATTTTTACAAAATTAACTGCCATAAAATAAAGGCGTTTTAAAAACAATTTTAAAGATATATATTATGAAAAGAAAAGCTACAGCCATTTGGCAAGGAACAGGAAAAGAAGGAAAAGGCAACCTGACAACTCAAAGCACTGTCCTGAATAAAACACAATATTCTTTTTCTTCCAGGTTTGAAGAAGGAATTGGGACTAACCCCGAAGAGTTGGTAGCCGCAGCCCACTCAGGCTGTTTCACCATGAAACTCGCTTTCAATATTGATGCAGCCGGTTTTAAAGCAGAAAAACTGGAAACCACCTGTGTTGTAACCCTGCAAGACGGTTCAATAACCAACTCTGACTTAACTTTGACTGCCAATGTACCCGGAATTAGCAAAGAGAAATTTAACGAAGCAGTTGCTGATGCTGAAAAAAATTGTCCGATTTCTAAATCAATTAATGCGAAGATTTCCGTAAACGCGACGCTGGAGGCGTAATTGGTTAATGGTTAATAGTTATTAGATAATTAGTTATTGGTTATTTGGTATTCAATTTGGCTGATAGTTTGAAAAAATAATTATGATTTTCTTACTCCCTCTCCTTTGGGGAGGGTTGGGGTGGGGTTGTAATTCGTAAAACGTAATTCGTAAAATTTTAATTAGAGTTTGTTAAATGGATGCAAGTTTCTTCGAATCGGCTTGGTTTACTTATGGTTTGTTGCCGTTTCTAATATTCAGTGCACGTATCATTGACGTAACGCTCGACACACTGCGAATTATTTTTATTTCCCGCGGGAATAAGGTAGTTGCGCCTATTCTGGGCTTTTTTGAAGTGCTGATTTGGCTGATTGCCATTACCCGCATCATGCAGAACCTCGACAATTTTACAACTTACATTGCATATGCAGCGGGTTTCGCTGTGGGCAATTATGTAGGCTTGTATTTTGAAGAAAAACTGGCGATTGGCGTACAGGTAATCCGCATCATTACTGGAAAAGACTCTAAGGAACTCATTCACAATTTGCGGGAAAATGGGTTTGGGGCAACGGTTGCTAAAGCCGAAGGTAAAAATGGCCCGGTTGACATTATTTTTCTCATTGTTCAGCGCAACATAATTCAAGATGCAATTGCCATCATCAATCGCTTTAATCCAAAAGCATTTTATTCCATAGAAGATGTTAGGTCGTTAAATGTCGATAACTCAAAGTTTACTTCCGGAACTAAAAAAACTTCTTTTACACCCAGGTGGATGAGGAAGGGGCGATGAATTGGTCATTGGCCATTTGGATAATTAGTCATTCGGTAGTCATTCGATAGGCATTCATTGTCATTTTTTGTTTTCCAATTCCCATACTTAATTCGTCAATCGTAATTCGTCAATCGTAATCTGTTAATCGTAATTTGTGAATGTAAAATCCGAAATCGAAATTCCGAAATCCGAAATCCTTCACTTTTTAACATTTCCTTAACTCTTTTGCAAAATTCCTTTTGTATTTTGTTTGAAAATTTTTGTTTAAAAACTAATCAAACTTAAACTATGGAAACTTCAAAAAATAATGTGTTTGGCTGGGTGGAAGTGCCTGTTGCCAACATGGAACGTGCAATGAAATTTTATGAAACTGTTTTTGGTTTCAAAATCGAACGCCACCAAATGGGGCCATTGGATATGGGCTGGTTCCCTTATTTCGAAGACGGGTTGGGCTCAGGTGGTTCATTGGTTTATCACAAAGAATACTACAAGCCTTCCACCGACGGTGTTTTAGTTTATTTTACCTCAAGGGCAGGCGACCTGGATGTTGAACTGGCAAGGGTGGAAAAAGCCGGAGGGAAAGTGCTTCAAAAAAAGACATTAATTGCCGAAGGCTTTGGTTACATGGCTTTGCTGATTGACTCAGAAGGAAACCGGGTGGCGCTGCATTCGAGGGAGTAAAGCCTTTCTTAATTTCTATGTCAATATTTCTGTAATTTCGCTTCTATGAAGCGGTTTTCAATACCTCAGTTCAACGCAGTTGAAGTAGCTACAATTTGCTACCTTTTGATAACGGGAGCCTTTGTTGGTTTTAACTACCAGGTTATTGAGAATTTCTGGGTTCATCTGCTTGCAAGGCTTTTGATGCTTGCTATTATTTATTTCATTGCTAAAAAAAGAGAAAACGGTATCGCCAAACCTATTTTGGCTTTTCTTTCTGAAGCCTATCCTTTGGTTTTTTTATCTTATCTCTACCCCGAAACCGACGCCCTGAACAATGTTTTCTATCAGAATGTTGATATGGCTTTTGTGTTTTTTGAATACTCTATTTTTGGT
>DATCTB010000459.1:0-3759 GCA_036568185.1 Bacteroidales bacterium
CAGTAAAAATGATAAACCCAATTTCGATATTACATTAAATAAAAAAGTTGAGGTAAAAATCCATCGATATGAAAAAGCATTGTTTGGAATTGACACTGCTGATTTTCAAAATGGGTTGAAAGGAATTCAACAAGAATTTCTTCCGTTTTTAGCTGCCAACCTGGATGATACTGTTAACGTAAATCAATTGTACGAGTTTGTGAGCGATACACAACTGATAAGTTTGTATAATGAAACAATGAAAGTATTTCCAAACTTGGAAAAACAAGAAAGCCAACTTTCTGACGCCTTCAGCCGCTTTGCTTACTTTTTTCCTGATAAGAAATTGCCTTCGGTTTATTCCTATGTTTCGGATATGTATTACGAACTGCCAGTTGTAAAAAATGATACCGTGATGGTTGTTGCGCTTGATGTGTATCTGGGAGCTGATTTCCCAATTTATTCAAGGCTTGGCTTGCCATATTACAGGGTTCGTTGCATGGCTCCTGAATACATCCCGGTTGATGTAATGAAGATGCTGTATTTTGATGAACTGGCACCGGTTTACAAACAAAAAACCCTGCTCGACCGCATGATAGATGGCGGGAAAATGATGGTTTACCTGGATGCTGTTTTACCCAATACTCCTGACAGTTTGAAAATTGCATACCCACAAAAAAAACTGGATTGGGCTATCGCGAACGAAAAAAATATCTGGGGTTTTTTGATAGAAAACAACCTGCTTTATTCTACTGATTATGCTACACAAACTAAGTTAATTCAAGATGGGCCTTTCACTACAGGCTTTTCAAACGATTCCCCTGCTCGATTGGGAATCTGGCTTGGATGGCAAATTGTTTCTGACTATGTAATAAAGCATCCCGAAATTTCTCTGGAGCAATTGTTCAATATGACAGATTCGCAACAGGTATTAAAAGGCTCAGGTTACAAACCTTAACAAACCATCCATTTTTGTAATTAATTTAGATTTGTAATTGCATGCTACTTGCTCAAGTAGGTTATTTTGAAGGGTCTTTAACGCACCTCACACTCCACCAGCCCCAGTTCAAACCGCTTGCACTGGAAGGGAATATGACTTTTGAATTGGATGCAGAAAGTTGAACAATTGAAGTTGCAGTTTGTGTAATGGTTTGAACAGTACTTGTATGAAAGAAGGCATTATCGCGTAAACCGCTGTAAAAAATTGGAAATTCCGGCCCGGCCCCTCCTCTAATTCCACCGGGCATCGCTGAAAAACCAGTACTATTATTTGCCCCGACATTTGGATAATTCCAATCACTCACTTCTTTAAGTTCTCCACCGGCAACATCTACGCCACCAAGAGCCTCAGCGAGTTGCTCCCACTCTGCAACACTTGGTAAATGCCAACCGGCAGGACAAATACCCTGAACCTCACTAGGATTGCTGTTGCTGGGTTGTTCACCATTCATTACTTCATTATGAGAATATAATTTTCCGTAAGTGGCACAATATTCTGCAGTATCGCCGTAGCAATGTGAATCCGGTGATTCATAGTTCAGGTTTTCAGCCATCCATTCCTGTTCTCCAATACAAACGGTATTATACTCTTGTCCGTCCCGTGGATCAATCAAATTTACACCACATTTTCCGAAACAATAATCATCAGAACTATAATGTTTCAATTTCAATAATGGATCATTTCCAACATCGTTGAATTCTGTGTTATTATATTTTAAATGAGCAATCCCTGTGCTATCACCATCGATGATAAATGCTCTTGAAATACTGTCTTCCATTTTTTTACACAATACATCTGTTACAGGTTTTGAGTAATCATCATCTTTTGAATAACCATAATAGCTGATTAATTTCCGGTTTAAAAAAGCAGTTCTAATTAGTGGAGATGAATAAAGTTCAGGCTTTTGGACTTTATTGGCAGCAGAATAACACATATTACCAAAAATCATTGTTGACGACCATTCCTCCATAGTATTGATGTATTTGCTTGTCACCCAAAGTGAAGTCTTTTTGTTAGGATATAAAAACCAATCAGAGATTTTTTGGTTGATCCGATAACTTCTTATCAACATGATATCACCACTAATAATCATTTTGTAAGCGTCCGCTCCAGCCCTTTCTGAAATGGCTTCTATTAATTGTTCTTCGGTTTCAGGAAGGGGATTGAATGTCAAATCATAACCGAGTAAAAAACCATCAGGAATTCCGTGCGTGTCAATGATTACAAATCCAAAATCACCAAAAGTGCTTAATTCTTCATAAGTGCATTGTTCATCAGTTAATATGGTAACAGAGAAATCTTCATCAGAATTTGTATATATTTTCCCTATATTAACTAAAAAATTACTGCCCTTTCCGTAAAATTCGGTAAAAGCCGGTGCGTAAATAAGTACGCTTTTATTATCTATTTTGTTTGAACAATCGCCACCATCGCCAACATTTTTGAACATGGATAACTTGCCATTGTCGCCTCCGCGAAACAAACTAATATCGTTTTCATTCGTATTATCAATAAATAAACAAGTAAGCAAACCCGATTTCATTTTAATTCTTAAATAAACACTGTCTTCAACAGCGGCATCTTCAACGCCATCTTGCCCTAAAATCCATGTTTGCGTCTTCTGTAGTGCCAAAAAAGGATCGCCATTGTTTTGTGCTGCGAATTGTAAAAATTTGCTTTCAGTGCTGTCAAGTGTAGAGTACATTTCAAAAAAACCCGTATTGTTCTTGATTGGCGCTTCATTTTTATTGCACGAAAAAAACAATGCACAAAAAATTAGAAAGAAGGCAAGTAAAGTACGTCTCATAGGTAACTGTTTTATCAAATTATGTTCAAATGTATTTTGAAAATAAAATGCTTACTGTTAAATTATTGTTAATTAGTTTAATAGGTCTCTTAATATTTAATTTGTTTTAAAATCATTAGGCCATAACCTGGCTAAACATTCATCCCTGTGAAGAAAAATAAGAAATCATTGACAAATTCGAAATACTAGTTTCAGCTTCCTTTTACTTATATTTGTTCGGGCAATTTTAACCTAAAAAACTATGCTTGTCAAAACTTATGGTAGCGCAATTCACGGTATTGATGCTATCATGATTACTATCGAAGTCAACATCAGCCAGGGAATCAAATTTTTTCTGGTAGGTTTGCCTGACAACGCTGTGAAGGAAAGCCAGCACAGGCTCGTAGCTGCTATCAACAATGTTGGTTTCAGGTTTCCAAAACAAAGAATAGTCATCAACATGGCGCCCGCCGATATTAAAAAAGAAGGCTCTGCTTACGATTTGCCCATCGCGATAGCTATTCTTGCAGCTTCAAACCAAATGAATGGAGATTTGTTGGCAGAATATATGCTGATGGGCGAGCTATCTCTTGACGGAACTTTGAAACCTGTGAAAGGTGCATTACCAATGGCATTGAAAGCAAAAGAAAATAATTTTAAAGGATTGATTTTGCCAAAAGAAAACGCCCGCGAAGCCGCCATTGTTGATGGAATTGAAGTTTTTGGCTTTGAGAATATTTCAGAAGTAGTTGAAATGCTGAACGGTGACTTGCAATCAGGTAGGGTGGAAGTGAGCATTGAAGATATTTTTAACAGCAAGTTGAATGATTACCCTTTTGATTTTGTTGATGTTAAAGGACAGGAAAATATAAAACGGGCGTTGGAAATTGCAGCCGCCGGCAGCCACAATGTGATTATGATTGGCCCTCCGGGTTCAGGGAAAACAATGTTGGCAAAGCGTTTGCCATCCATTCTTCCTTCCATGTCGCTGAAC